>NZ_JSYI01000033.1:0-416 GCF_001023515.1 Diaphorobacter sp. J5-51
CGCGACGGAGCGGTGCTGAGCATGGTGCTGCGCATCTTTCTGCGGGTGATCGCACAAACTCTGCAGACCCACAGCCCCGGTGCGGCCCATATGGACAAGGCAGGCCTGCACATCGGTGCCATCGCCTTCATTCACCGATTCGGCTCCAGCCTCAATGAACACGTCCACTTCCACGTTTGTGTGGTGGACGGGGTGTTTGAGGAAGTGGAGGGCGAGGGCGATGCTGATGCGACCCCTCGAATCTCATCGCCGGGTGTCATCTTTCACGCGGCCACCGGCATCGATGCGGCTACCGTGGCCCCAGTGCAGACCACACTGCAAAAACGCATCCTGCGCGCCTTCGTTGCTCGGGGCCTGCTGGAGAACTGTGACGCCAAAGACATGCTGGGCTACAAACACAGCGGCTTCTCGGTGGA
>NZ_JSYI01000034.1:0-1193 GCF_001023515.1 Diaphorobacter sp. J5-51
ATGGCAAAAGGTAAGTTTGAACGTACCAAGCCCCACGTGAACGTGGGCACGATCGGTCACGTGGACCATGGCAAGACGACGCTGACGGCGGCCATCGCCACGGTGCTGTCCAAGAAGTTCGGCGGCGAAGCCAAGGGCTACGACCAGATCGACAACGCCCCTGAAGAAAAGGCGCGCGGCATCACGATCAACACCTCGCACGTGGAATACGAAACGGCCACCCGCCACTACGCCCACGTCGACTGCCCCGGCCACGCCGACTACGTCAAGAACATGATCACCGGCGCCGCTCAGATGGACGGCGCCATCCTGGTGTGCTCGGCCGCTGACGGCCCGATGCCCCAGACGCGCGAGCACATCCTGCTGGCCCGTCAGGTGGGCGTGCCCTACATCATCGTGTTCCTGAACAAGTGCGACATGGTCGACGACGAGGAACTGCTCGAGCTGGTCGAGATGGAAGTGCGCGAGCTGCTGGACAAGTACGACTTCCCCGGCGACGACACCCCCATCATCCGCGGTTCCGCCAAGCTGGCCCTGGAAGGTGACCAGTCCGACAAGGGTGAGCCCGCCATCATGCGCCTGGCCGAAGCCCTGGACACCTACATCCCCACGCCTGAGCGCGCCGTGGACGGCGCCTTCCTGATGCCCGTGGAAGACGTGTTCTCCATCTCCGGCCGCGGCACCGTGGTGACCGGCCGCATCGAGCGCGGCATCATCAAGGTCGGCGAAGAAATCGAAATCGTCGGTATCCGCGACACGCAAAAGACCACCGTCACCGGCGTGGAAATGTTCCGCAAGCTGCTGGACCAGGGCCAGGCTGGCGACAACGTGGGCCTGCTGCTGCGCGGCACCAAGCGCGAAGACGTCGAGCGCGGCCAAGTGCTGTGCAAGCCAGGCTCCATCAAGCCCCACACCCACTTCACGGCTGAGGTGTACGTGCTGAGCAAGGACGAAGGCGGCCGTCACACGCCCTTCTTCAACAACTACCGTCCCCAGTTCTACTTCCGCACCACCGACGTGACCGGCTCCATCGAACTGCCGGCCGACAAGGAAATGGTGATGCCCGGCGACAACGTGTCGATCACTGTGAAGCTGATCAACCCCATCGCCATGGAAGAAGGCCTGCGCTTCGCTATCCGCGAAGGCGGCCGTACCGTGGGCGCCGGCGTCGTTGCCAAGATCATTGCGTAATC
>NZ_JSYI01000035.1:0-30300 GCF_001023515.1 Diaphorobacter sp. J5-51
CGCGATGGGAATGGAATCACTGTCCGCCATCAGTGGAATGCGCACCTGCGTGTGGTGGACACGCTGGAAGACCGCTACCCCGCCTACGATGGCATCAACCTGACCTACGAGACGCGCGAGGGCATCCTCAAGCACTGCTCGCGGCGCAACGCCGAGCAATTGGAGGCGCGCGAACCCGGCGGTGTGGGGCGGCGTTTCCTCCTCGGCCAGCAGCCGAGCCTGGAGGCGCAGCTGTGCAACCTGGCCGATGAGATTGCCTACAACGCCCACGATATCGATGATGGTGTGCGCTCGGGCCTGATTACGCTGGAGCAGTTGCGCGACGTACCGCTGTTCGACCGCTACCGCGCGCAAGCGCAGAACGACTACCCGCATCTCGCGCAGTCCGAAGGGCGGCGCCGTTTACTGAGCGAGGCCATCCGTCGCATGCTCAGCGAGCAGGTGTACGACGTGATCGATGCCACGCGCGCAGCGCTGGCAGAGCATGCGCCCGCTGACGTGGAAGCGGTGCGCCGGCTGCCGGCCCTGGTCGGCTTCTCGCAGGCCATGCGCGCGCAGTCGCAGGTGCTCAAGCGGTTCCTGTTCCAGTCGCTGTACCGCCATCCCCAGGTCATGCAGACCACGGACCGTGCCCGCCAGGTGGTGCGCGACCTGTTCGCCATCTACCAGGCGGACCCGCGGCAAATGCCACCTGCGCAGGCCGGCTCGGCGTTGGATGGCGACGATGCCCGCCGTGCGCGCACGGTGGCGGATTTCATCGCAGGCATGACCGACCGGTTCGCCGCCCGAGAGCACGAACGCTTGACCGGTCAGCGCTTGCTGGCCTGACGCGCCAGCCCCGGTCCGCCTGTGCGGCAGGGCAGAGACATACAATGCGAGCCCTCTTCAGACCACGCCCGCCATGACCACCAGCCCTATGCCCGACCAGCCCCGCCAGGATGCAGCCGCCTGCGATGACAACGTGGTGGTGGCGGACATGGTGCGCTGGCTCGAGCGTGCCGTCATCGGACTCAACCTGTGCCCGTTCGCCAAAAGCGTGCATGTGAAGGACCAGATCCACTACGTGGTGAGCCATGCCACGGATGCGCGTGAACTGTTGCAAGACCTGGCTGCCGAGTTGGAGGCGCTGGCCGAAGCCTCTCCCGAAAAGCGAGACACCACGCTGCTCATCGCGCCGCTGGCCATGCCGGACTTTCTGGATTTCAACGACTTCCTGGAGTTGGCCGACGAGCTCGTCGAATCCATGGACCTGGCGGGCATCCTGCAGGTTGCGTCGTTCCACCCGCACTTCCAGTTCGAGGGCACCCTCGCTGACGATGTGACCAACTGCACCAACCGCGCGCCTTATCCCACGCTGCATTTGCTGCGCGAGGAAAGCATCGACCGCGCGGTGGAAGTGTTTCCCGAGGCGCAAGAGATCTTCGAGCGCAACATTGAATTGCTGGAGCGCCTGGGCGCGGCCGGATGGGCCGATCTGGACGTGGGGCCCCACTGGCCGGTGGGCGCGCCTGCAAAGGGTGCTCCGCAAGTATGAGCCGCTCCACCACCACCGGGCAGCCGCACCGCAGTGCGCGTGCCAAGTCGGGCACGCAGCAGACGGGCGCCGCCGACGCTGCGGTGCTGGCCGAACTGCGGCCAGGCCAATCCGTGGAGTTGCTCAAGGAACTGCACATCCTCACGCGCGAGGGACGGCTCAACCAGGACTCGCGCCGCAAGCTCAAGCAGGTCTATCACCTCTACCAGTTCATCGAGCCACTGCTCGCCGAGCTGTCCGCCGATGGCCACGCGCCACTGCTGGCCGACCATGGCGCGGGCAAGTCCTACCTGGGTTTCATTCTCTACGACCTGTTCTTCAAGCAGCTCGGCCGTGGCGAGATTTACGGTATCGAGTGGCGCGCGGAATTGGTGCAGCGTTCACGTGAATTGGCGCAGCGCTTGGGGTTCGCACGCATGCACTTCCTGGACATGGCGGTGGCGGATGCCGCGGGCGCGGCAGAGCTGCCCGAGCGCTTTGACATCGTGACCGCGCTGCATGCCTGCGACACGGCGACTGATGATGCGATTGCCTTCGGCCTGCGCAAGCAGGCGCGTGCCATGGTGCTGGTGCCCTGTTGCCAAGCCGAGGTGGCGGCCTGCCTGCGCGGCACCAAGGCGCTGAGCCTGTCGCGCACGCCGCTGGCCGAGTTGTGGCGCCACCCGATCCACACGCGCGAGATGGGCAGCCAGATCACCAATGTGTTGCGGTGCCTGCATCTGGAAGCCAGCGGCTACCAGGTCACGGTGACGGAGTTGGTGGGCTGGGAGCACAGCATGAAGAACGAGCTGATCCTGGCGCGCTACACCGGCCAGAAGAAGCGCAGCGCGCGCGAGCGGCTGGCGGCCATACTCGAAGCATTCGGGTTGGCGCAGGCCCTGGGGTCGCGCTTCGGCCTGGATGACGCCGGGTCGGTGGCGATATGAGCCATCTAAGCCTCGAGCGCCCGCCAATGAAGCGCTAGAAGCTATAGATTTAAGAGCAATTGAACGGTCCCAAGACGGTTTCATGGCCCGCCTTCCCCGCCTCGCCCTCGCTGGCTACCCGCACCACATCATCCAGCGCGGCAACAACCGCCAGCCGATCTTCCTGGATGCCGCGGACCGGGAGCTCATGTGGTCGTTGCTGGTCGAGCATGCGCGGCAGCAGCAGGTGGCAGTGCATGCCTATGTGCTCATGGACAACCATTTCCACCTGCTGGCCACGCCGCAGGAGGGCAAATCGCTGCCTCTGATGATGCAAGCCGTGGGGCGCAGCTATGTGCGGCGCTTCAACCAGCGCCATGGGCGTTCGGGCACGCTATGGGAAGGGCGCTACCGCAGCGCCGTATTGCAGGCCGAGCGCTATCTGCTGCCCTGCATGGCATATCTGGACCTCAACCCCGTGCGCGCGGGCCTGTGCGCCGCGGCGGCGGACTTCCGGTGGTCCAGCCACGGCCACTACATCGGCCTGCGCAGTGACCGTCTCATCACGCCGCATGCCCTCTACTGGGCCTTGGGCAACACTCCCTTTGCCCGCGACGCGGCCTATGCCGCACTCGTGCAGGCGGGGATTTCCGCCAGCGAACAGGCGGCACTGACGCAGTCGGGCCTGAATGGCTGGGCCCTGGGGGATGACGGGTTTGTGCAGGCGCTGCAACAGCTGACCCCCCGTCGGCTCACCCGAGCACGCGCGGGGCGTCCCGCTTCCGTGGTTCCACCCAAACCGTAATTGGCCTGCACTTCCTTTGTAATGACTGGTTTTTCTGCTCCTGAAATTGATATGTCCCTAATAAAAATGCACCAATAAAGTGCGCCAACTTTCAGGTATCTGACCCCAATTAAAGTGCTTGCGCCGCCATGTTGCGTTGCACTACGCTTGCGTTCCCTGCGAATCTTTGAGGAAGCGCGCCATGACCAAGGCTGCCGAAATCCAGCATCTGCAACAGCACGGCCTGTATGCATCCAGCAATGAACACGACGCCTGTGGCCTGGGCTTCGTGGCCCATATCAAGGGCGTGAAGCGGCACGACATCGTGACCGGCGCGCTCAAGATTCTGGAGAACCTGGACCACCGCGGCGCCGTGGGGGCCGACAAGCTCATGGGCGACGGCGCGGGCATCCTGATCCAGATTCCCGACCAGCTCTACCGCGAGGAAATGGCGCGTCAGGGCGTGGAGTTGCCCCCCGCCGGTGAATACGGCGTGGGCATGATCTTCCTGCCCAAGGAGCACGCCAGCCGCCTGGCCTGCGAGCAGGAGATGGAGCGCGCCATCAAGGCCGAGGGCCAGGTGCTGCTGGGCTGGCGCGACGTGCCGGTGAATCTGGACATGCCGATGTCGCCCACCGTGCGCGAGAAGGAGCCCATCCTGCGCCAGGTCTTCATCGGCCGCGGCTCCGACGTGATCGTGCAGGATGCGCTGGAGCGCAAGCTCTACGTGATCCGCAAGACGGCCAGCGCCGCCATCCAGGGCCTGAAGCTCAAGCACAGCAAAGAATATTACGTGCCCAGCATGAGCAGCCGCACCGTGGTCTACAAGGGCCTGCTGCTGGCCGACCAGGTGGGCGTGTACTACAAGGACCTGGCCGACGAGCGCTGCGTCTCGGCCATCGGCCTGGTACACCAGCGCTTTTCCACCAACACCTTCCCCGAGTGGCCGCTGGCCCACCCCTATCGCTACGTCGCGCACAACGGCGAGATCAACACCGTGCGCGGCAACTACAACTGGATGCTGGCGCGCGAAGGCGTGATGGCCTCGCCCGTGCTGGGCGAAGACCTGAAGAAGCTGTACCCCATCAGCTTTGCCGGCCAGTCCGACACCGCCACCTTCGACAACTGCCTGGAACTGCTGACCATGGCCGGCTACCCCATCAGCCAGGCCGTGATGATGATGATCCCCGAGCCCTGGGAGCAGCACGAGTCCATGGACGAGCGCCGCCGCGCGTTCTATGAGTACCACGCCGCGATGATCGAGCCGTGGGACGGGCCCGCTTCAATAGTGTTCACCGATGGCCGCCAGATCGGCGCCACGCTGGACCGCAACGGCCTGCGCCCCTCGCGCTACGTGGTGACCGACGACGATCTGGTGATCCTGGCCTCCGAAGCCGGCGTGCTGCCCGTGCCGGACGGCAAGATCGTGCGCAAATGGCGCCTGCAGCCGGGCAAGATGTTGCTGATCGACCTGGAGCAGGGCCGCCTGATCGAGGACGACGAGCTCAAGGCCAACATCGTCAACACCAAGCCCTACAAGCAGTGGATCGAGAATCTGCGCATCAAGCTCGATGACGTGAAGGTGGGCGAATCGGCCGTGCATCCGGCCGCGTCCGCGCTGCCGCTGCTGGACCGCCAGCAGGCGTTTGGTTTCACGCAGGAGGACATCAAGTTCCTGCTGGCGCCCATGGCCAAGAACGGCGAGGAGGGCGTGGGCTCCATGGGCAACGACAGTCCGCTCGCCGTGCTGTCGGACAAGAACAAGCCGCTGTACAACTACTTCCGCCAGATGTTCGCGCAGGTGACCAACCCGCCGATCGACCCGATCCGCGAGGCCATCGTTATGTCGCTGGTCAGCTTCGTGGGTCCCAAGCCCAACCTGCTGGACATCAACCAGGTCAATCCCCCGATGCGTCTGGAACTGCAGCAGCCGATCCTCGACTTCGAGGGCATGGCCAAGCTGCGCCAGATCGAGCAGCATACGCACGGCAAGTTCAAGAGCGCGACTATCGACATCACCTACCCGCTCGACTGGGGCAAGCAGGGCGTCGAAGCCAAGCTCGCCTCGCTGTGCGCACAGGCCGTGGATGAGATCAAGGGTGGCGCGAACATTCTGATCATCAGCGACCGCAACATCTCGCCCACGCAGGTGGCCATCCCTGCGTTGCTGGCGCTGTCGGCCATCCACCAGCACCTGGTGCGCGAAGGGCTGCGCACCACGGCCGGCCTGGTGGTCGAAACGGGCACCGCGCGTGAAGTGCACCACTTCGCCGTGCTCGCGGGCTATGGCGCCGAGGCCGTGCATCCCTACTTGGCGCTGGAAACGCTGCAGGACATGCACAAGGACCTGTCGGGCGACCTGTCTGCCGATAAGGCCATCTACAACTACATCAAGGCGGTGGGCAAGGGCCTGTCCAAGATCATGTCCAAGATGGGCGTGTCCACCTACATGAGCTACTGCGGCGCCCAGCTGTTCGAAGCCGTCGGCCTGAACAGCGACACAGTGCAGAAGTACTTCACGGGCACGGCCAGCCGCGTGGAAGGCATCGGCGTGTTCGAGATCGCCGAGGAAGCCATCCGCACCCACCTGGCCGCGTTCAGCGACGACCCGGTGCTGGAGACCATGCTGGACGCCGGCGGCGAATATGCCTGGCGTGCGCGCGGCGAGGAGCACATGTGGACGCCCGACGCCATCGCCAAGCTGCAGCACTCCACGCGTGCGAACAACTTCAGCACGTACAAGGAATACGCGCAGATCATCAATGACCAGGCCAAGCGCCACATGACGCTGCGCGGCCTGTTCGAGTTCAAATTCGATCCGGCCAAGGCGATCTCGGTGGAAGAGGTCGAACCCGCCAAGGACATCGTCAAGCGCTTCGCCACCGGTGCCATGTCGCTGGGCTCCATCTCCACCGAGGCGCATGCCACGCTGGCCGTTGCCATGAACCGCATTGGCGGCAAGAGCAACACTGGCGAGGGCGGCGAGGACCCCAAGCGCTACCGCAACGAGCTCAAGGGCATTCCGATCCAGCAGGGCGAGACGCTGTCGTCCATCATCGGCAGCGACAAGGTGCAGGCCGACATCCCGCTGCTCAATGGCGACTCGCTGCGCTCCAAGATCAAGCAGGTGGCATCGGGCCGCTTCGGCGTGACGGCGGAGTATCTGGCGTCTTCCGACCAGATCCAGATCAAGATGGCCCAGGGCGCCAAGCCTGGCGAGGGCGGTCAGCTGCCCGGCGGTAAGGTGTCCGACTACATCGGCGCGTTGCGCCACAGCGTGCCGGGCGTGGGCCTCATCAGCCCGCCGCCGCACCACGACATCTACTCCATCGAAGACCTGGCGCAGCTCATCCACGACCTGAAGAACGTGGCGCCGCATGCCGACATCTCGGTCAAGCTGGTGTCCGAAGTCGGCGTGGGCACCATCGCGGCCGGCGTGGCCAAGTGCAAGAGCGACCACGTGGTGATCGCCGGGCACGACGGCGGCACGGGCGCCTCGCCCTGGTCGTCCATCAAGCATGCCGGCTCGCCCTGGGAAATCGGCCTGGCCGAAACCCAGCAGACCCTTGTGCTCAACCGTCTGCGCGGCCGTATCCGCGTGCAGGCCGACGGCCAGATGAAGACGGGCCGCGATGTCGTCATCGGCGCGCTGCTGGGTGCCGACGAGTTCGGCTTCGCCACGGCGCCGCTGGTGGTCGAAGGCTGCGTCATGATGCGCAAGTGCCACCTCAACACCTGCCCCGTGGGCGTGGCCACGCAGGACCCGGTGCTGCGCAAGAAGTTCACCGGCAAGCCCGAGCACGTGGTGAACTACTTCTTCTTCGTCGCCGAGGAAGTGCGCCAGATCATGGCGCAGCTGGGCGTCCGCAAGTTCGACGAGCTGATCGGCCGCACGGACCTGCTCGACACCCGCAAGGGCATCGCGCACTGGAAGGCACAGGGTCTCGACTTCTCGCGCCTGTTCGCCCAGCCGCAAGTGCCTGCCGATGTGCCGCGCTACCACGTGGAAACGCAGGACCACAAGCTGGACAAGGCGCTGGATGTGAAGCTCATCGAGCGCTGCCGCCCCGCCATCGAGCGCGGCGAGAGCGTGCGCATCATGGAGGTGGCCAAGAACGTCAACCGCTCGGTGGGCGCCATGCTGTCGGGCGCGGTGACCAAGGTGCATCCCGAAGGGCTGCCGGACGACACCGTGCGCATCCACTTCGAGGGCACGGGCGGCCAGTCCTTCGGCGCATTCCTGTGCAAGGGCGTCACGCTGAACCTGACGGGCGAGGCCAACGACTACACCGGCAAGGGCCTGTCGGGCGGCCGCGTGATCGTGCGCCCCAGCCATGAGTTCCGCGGTGAGGCCGTGGGCAACACCATCGTCGGCAACACCGTGATGTTCGGCGCCACCAGCGGCGAGGCGTTCTTCGCCGGCGTGGCGGGCGAGCGCTTCGCGGTGCGCCTGTCGGGCGCCACGGCAGTGGTCGAGGGCGTGGGCGACCACGGCTGCGAGTACATGACCGGCGGCACCGTGGTGGTGCTGGGCAAGACGGGCCGCAACTTCGCGGCGGGCATGAGCGGCGGCATTGCCTACGTCTACGACGAGGACGGCAAGTTCGACTCGCGTTGCAACCTCTCCATGGTGACGCTGGAGCGCATCCTTCCGGGCGAGGAGCAGGCGGTCCACATGGGCCGCGGCATCTGGCACCGCGACCAGACGGACGAGGCCCTGCTCAAGAAGCTGCTGGAGGACCACAGCCGCTGGACGGGCAGCAAGCGCGCCCGCGAGATCCTGGACAACTGGGCCGCGTCGCGCAGCAAATTCGTCAAGGTCTTCCCGACCGAGTACAAGCGTGCCCTGTCGGAAATCTATGAAAGAAAAGTGCTGGAAGAGCAGGCTACACCTGCGGTAGCAGCTCCTAAAACGGAAGCGGTAGCCGCCAAGTAACTCGCGCGGGCGGGGCCTGGGGCCCCGCTGCGGCAGCATGCACAAAGACAGGACACCACGATCATGGGCAAGACCACAGGTTTCATGGAATACGAGCGCATCGAGGAGGGCTACAAGCCCGTTGGCGAGCGCCTCAAGCACTACAAGGAATTCGTCATCGGCCTTGATGACGCCCAGGCCAAGCTGCAGAGCGCCCGCTGCATGGATTGCGGCACGCCGTTCTGCCACAACGGCTGCCCGGTGAACAACATCATCCCGGACTTCAACGACCTCGTTTACCACCAGGACTGGAAGAGCGCGATCGCGGTGCTGCACAGCACCAACAACTTCCCCGAGTTCACCGGCCGCATCTGCCCCGCACCCTGCGAGGCCGCCTGCACGCTGAACATCAACGACGACGCGGTGGGCATCAAGAGCATCGAGCACGCCATCATCGACCGCGCCTGGGAGCACGGCTGGGTGCAGCCGCAGCCGGCTGCCCGCAAGACGGGCAAGAAAGTGGCCGTGGTGGGCGCCGGCCCGGCGGGCCTGGCGGCCGCGCAGCAACTGGCGCGCGCCGGGCATGACGTCACGCTGTTCGAGAAGAACGACCGCGTGGGCGGCCTGCTGCGCTACGGCATCCCCGACTTCAAGCTGGACAAGGCGCACATCGACCGCCGCGTGGAGCAACTGGTGGCCGAGGGCGTGACGATCCGTACCGGCGTCTTCATCGGCGCGGCCAAGGACGGTCTGGGCAAAGGCAGCAAGGTCACCAACTGGTCCAAGGAAACCATCACGCCCGAGCAGCTGCGCAAGGACTTCGACGCCGTGCTGCTGACGGGTGGCGCCGAGCAGTCGCGCGACCTGCCCGTGCCGGGGCGCGAACTGGACGGCATTCACTTCGCGATGGAGTTCCTGCCGCAGCAGAACAAGGTCAACGCGGGCGACAAGCTCAAGGGCCAGATCCGCGCGGACGGCAAGCACGTCATCGTCATCGGCGGCGGCGACACGGGCAGCGACTGTGTGGGCACCAGCAATCGCCATGGCGCGGCCAGCGTCACGCAGTTCGAGCTGATGCCCATGCCGCCAAGCCAAGAGAACAAGCCCCTGGTGTGGCCCTATTGGCCGTACAAGCTGCGTACCAGCTCCAGCCACGAGGAGGGCTGCGAGCGCGCGTTCGCCATCGCCACCAAGGAGTTCATCGGCGACGGCAAGAAGGTCACGGGCCTCAAGACCGTGCAGGTGGAGTTCAAGGATGGCAAGTTCATCGAGGTCCCCGGCACCGAGAAGGAATACCAGGCCGACCTGGTGCTGCTGGCCATGGGTTTCGTGAGCCCGGTGGCTGCCGTGCTGGACGCCTTCGGGGTGGACAAGGATGCGCGGGGCAATGCCCAGGCCACGACGGACTTCACCGGCGGCTATGCGACCAGCGCGCCCAAGGTCTTCGCCGCCGGCGACATGCGCCGCGGCCAGTCGCTGGTGGTCTGGGCCATCCGCGAAGGCCGCCAGGCCGCGCGTGCGGTGGATGAATTCCTGATGGGGGAAAGCAGTCTGCCGCGCTGAGGCGGGAATCCCTCGCCATTGGGCAATTACAGAAGGCGGTCGCAGCCGCAGTCTGCTTACCCGTCTACCGGCACAACGGCGCCCTGGGGCGCCGTTGTGCTTATTTTTTGATAGCTGCTCGCGCTTGCTGGACGGGCGCTGCGGCAGTTATTGGCATCAAATCCCCCGTTCCAGCGCTGCCAGTGGGCGCAGTCTCCGCATCGGTGGGACAATTCAGGGTTTGCCCGGTCATGGGCTTGCTGCGCGACCTTAATGGTCGAGCGGCGTGCCCGGGCCGTTTGTTCGTTCCGACTGTTCTTTTCAAGAATCGCTACACCATGAAGAAGTTTGCCGCCGTTGCCCTGCTGACCCTGGGCGCCGTGCTGGTGGGTTGCTCCAAGCAGGAACCCGCCGCCCCCGCAGCCGCGCCTGCACCCGCCCCGGCCGCCGTCACGAAGATCGTCGTGGGCCTGGACGACAACTTCCCGCCCATGGGCTTCCGCGACGAGAAGAACGAGCTGGTGGGCTTTGACATCGACATGGCCAAGGAAGCCGCCAAGCGCCTGGGCGTGGAGGTGGAGTTCAAGCCCATCGACTGGAGCGCCAAGGAAGCCGAGCTGTCCGGCAAGCGCGTGGATGCGCTGTGGAACGGCCTGACCATCACCGAGGAGCGCAAGCAGAACATCCTGTTCACCGCGCCCTACATGGAGAACCACCAGATCATCGTGGTGCCCGCAGGCTCCGCCATCAAGGCCAAGGCCGATCTGGCCGGCAAGGTCGTCGGTGCGCAGGAAGGCTCCAGCGCCGTGGACGCCATCAAGAAGGAAGAGGCTGTCTTCAAGTCGTTCAAGGAACTCAAGACCTTCGGCGACAACGTGACCGCCCTGATGGATCTCACCACCGGCCGCCTGGAAGCCGTGGTGGTGGACGAGGTGGTGGGCCGCTACTACGTGGCCAAGAAGCCTGACCAGTACGCCGTGCTGGACGATAACTTCGGCACCGAAGAGTACGGCGTGGGCGTGCGCAAGGACGACACCGAACTGCACGGCAAGCTGGACAAGGCGCTGGCCGACATGAAGCAGGACGGCAGCGCCGCCAAGATTGCCGAGCAGTGGTTCGGCAAGAACATCATCAAGTAATAGCGAACAACCCCCTGTGTCGCTTCGCTCCTTCCCCCTTCTCTCGAATTGCTGCGCAATTCGGGAAGGGGGAGCGATTGCTCAGCGCGGCGGGGCGGCCCTTGCGCGGCGTCCGCTGGCCTGGGGCGCGCCAGTTTCGACGGTTGCGTGCTGTGCAAGGCACTGAATTCTCGTGACCCCATGGACTACCTACTCTCCCTCCTGGGGCCGCTGGCGCAGGGCGCCACCGTCACCCTGAAGCTGTTCTTCATCACGCTGGTGCTGGCCGTGCCGCTGGGCCTGGCGCTGGCGCTCATGCGGCTGTCGCGCTGGAAGGCCCTGTCGGGCGCGGTGAACGGCTACATCTGGCTCATGCGCGGCACGCCGCTCATGCTGCAGATGCTGTTCATCTACTTCGCGCTGCCCTTCGTGCCGGTGATCGGCGTGCGCCTGCCGGACTTCCCCGCCGCCGTGGCGGCCTTCGCACTGAACTACGCGGCCTATTTCGCCGAGATCTTCCGCGCCGGCATCCAGTCGGTGGACCGTGGCCAGTACGAGGCCGCCAAGGTGCTGGGCATGGGCTACGGCCAGACCATGCGCCGCATCGTGCTGCCGCAGATGGTGCGCAGCATCCTGCCGCCCATGAGCAATGAGACCATCACCCTGGTCAAGGACACGTCCCTCATCTACGTGCTGGCGCTGAACGATCTGCTGCGCGCCGCGCGCGGCATCGTGCAGCGCGACTTCACGACCACGCCCTTCATCGTTGCCGCCGCCTTCTATCTCGTCATGACCCTGGTGCTCACCTGGGGCTTCCAGCGCCTGGAGAAACGCTATGCCAAGCTTGACCAGTGACGCCACGCAGATGATCGAGGCGCGCGACGTGCGCAAGGCCTTCGGCCATGTGCAGGTGTTGCGCGGCGTGTCGCTGTCGGTGCACCGTGGCGAGGTGGTGGCGGTGATCGGTCCCTCGGGCTCCGGCAAGAGCACCTTTCTGCGCTGCCTGAACCACCTGGAAACCATCGACAGCGGCCACATCGCCATCGAAGGCGAAACCCTGGCCACGACCGACGCGCAGGGGCGCTGCGCCTACGTGTCCGATGCCGAGGTGCGCCGCATCGGCGCCAAGACCGGCATGGTGTTCCAGCATTTCAACCTGTTCCCGCACCTCACGGTGCTGGAGAACCTGATCGAGGCGCCCATGGTGGTGCAGGGCCTCGCGCGCGACGCGGCCATCGCCCGCGCCGAGGCGCTGCTGGACAAGGTGGGCTTGGCGCAGAAGCGGGACAACTATCCCTCGCGCCTGTCGGGCGGCCAGAAGCAACGCGTGGCGATCGCGCGTGCGCTGTGCATGGAGCCCGACATCATGCTGTTCGACGAGCCCACCTCGGCGCTGGACCCCGAACTCACGGGCGAGGTGCTGCGCACCATGCGCGAGCTGGCCGAGGAGCGCATGACCATGCTGGTCGTCACGCACGAGATGGGTTTTGCGCGCGAGGTGGCGAATACCGTGGCCTTCATGGACCAGGGTGAACTCATCGCGGCGCGTCCGGCCGGGGAGTTCTTTGCCGATCCCGGGCATGAGCGGGCGCGGGCGTTCTTGCAGCACATGCTTTGAACATCTAGCGCCGAATTGGGCTCTAGCGGTTATGGGATAAGCGCTGGGAGCTATGCTTTTGGTAGCTAATGGGATTCTGTGTCGCAGGCGGGGACGGCCTCGGCCAGCGACATCCAACCCTGCGCAGGGGCTTAAAAAAGATAGCTGCCAGCGCTCGCCCAGCAAGCGCTAGGCGGCGATTGTGCTAGACATCACGCGGCAGCGGACACCACCACCTCCGGCAACTCTGCTGGGTCCCGCACTTCTTCCAGCACATCCCCGCTGTGCAGCGGCAGCGCAGGCCGATCCAGCAGCGCACGCACGAAGTTCGGCTGTGCCAGTAGCGCATGGTGCACGGCCCCGTTGTACAGCTGCAGATCGCCCAGGCCGCGCGCGGCGATGCGTGCGTCCACCTCGTCGGCGCTGAGCCGGGCGGGGTCGGTGCTGTCCGATGCCATGCCCATGCACCACAACGTGCCGTACAGCGGCACGTACTGCAGATAGGGGCGGAAGATGGGAAACACCGCGCGCACCGAGGCGGCGATGCGCCCCAGGCTCTCGGGCAGGTGCACGGGCGAGCCCAGGTGCAGCGACAGCACGCCGCCCGGGTTCAGCGCGCGGCGGCAGGCGGCGTAGAACTCCACGGTGTACAGCTCCACGGCGGGGCCGAAGGGGTCGGTCAGGTCCAGGACGATCTGGTCGAAGCGCTCCTCGGTCTGGCCGATGAAGGCGCGCGCGTCGCCCAGGCGCACCTCCAGGCGCGGGTCGTCAAAGGCGCCACGGTGGATCTGGCCCAGCCAATCGCGGGCCATGGCAATCACCTCGCCATCCAGCTCGGCCAGCACCACCTGCTCGATGCCGGGCAGCTTCAGCAACTCCTCGGCGGCGCCGCCGTCCCCCCCGCCCACGACCAGCGCACGGCGCACGCCGGGGTGGGCGATGGCCGGCAGGTGCACCATCGGCTCGTGGTAGAAGAATTCGTCGCGCTCGCTGGTCATGAAGCAGCCGTCGATGCGCATCACGCGGCCGAACTGCGGGTTGTCGAAGACCTCGATGTGCTGCCAGGCCGACTGGCGTTCGGCCAGCAGGCGGCGGTCGCTGAGGTAAAAGCCGAAGTCGGCGTTCAGGCGCTCGGCCACGTAGCGCGTGGCCTGCGCGGTGGGGGCGCCGCTCATCAGGCGCGGTCGACGCGGTGCAGGTGCGGATCGGCCGGGTTGAAGGCGGCCTGCAGGTCGTCGAAGAGCTTCTGCGCCTTGGGGCGGTTGTTCTCGGTGTAGTTGCACACGTACACGTCCAGCGTGACGTAGCCCGCCTCGGGCCAGGTGTGGATGGACAGGTGCGACTCGGCCAACACCACCACGCCGGTGACGCCGCCGCCTTCGCCAAAGCTGTGGAACAGGCTGCCCACGGTGGTCAGCCCGGCGGCGGCCACGCGCTCCTTGCAGAACGATTCCAGGTGCGCGGCGTCCAACATCAGGCGGCTGTCGCAGAGACAGCCATACAGGTCGCCGATCAGGTGCAGGCCCGTGGCCTGGCGCTGGGGGACAGGAGCCGGGATGGGAACGACGGACTGGAGATTCTTCATTATCTGGAGCCTTTTCTCTTTCTGCGGGGGTGGCAGGAAACGGCGCCGCGGTCGGACGCCGTCCGCCGGGTACCGACCAGCACGCTGCCGGGAGGCAGACGCGCAACGGAAGAAAAGGGAATGTCGCAGGCACATTGCCGCGCCTTCGTTCCGTTGTGCGTCGATGACGCCCATGCAGCAACGCTGACAAGCAATCCGCCCGGAGGGTCGGGCGGGACATTTCTTAAGATCCGGCAAGTATAGCCAAACGTCATATGCAAACCACAGGTTTTAATGAGAGGCGCAGCCGAGCAGAGGGGTTTCCCCTATGATGCCGGGTTAGCCTCACGCTCTGTCGTAGAGCTGGGCGTATCTGCATACACCATGTCCTCCCCACTTTCATCGCCGGGCGACGCCCTCGTGGAACTGCGCAACGTCACCTTCGGGTACGGCGAGCGGGTGATCCTGCGCGACCTGTCGCTGGCCGTGCCGCGTGGCAAGGTCACGGCGCTGATGGGTGCTTCGGGCGGGGGCAAGACGACGGTGCTGCGCCTCATTGGCGGCCAGCAGCGCGCCCAGCAGGGCGAGGTGCTGGTGGGCGGCCAGGACGTAGGGCGCATGGATACCGCACAGTTGTATGCCGCGCGCCGACGCATGGGCATGCTGTTCCAGTTCGGCGCCTTGTTCACCGACATGAGCGTGTACGAGAACGTGGCCTTTCCGCTGCGCGAGCACACCGATCTGCCCGAGGACCTGATCCGCGACATCGTGCTCATGAAGCTGCATGCCGTGGGCTTGCGGGGAGCGCGGGACTTGATGCCCAGCCAGATCTCCGGCGGCATGGCGCGGCGGGTTGCCCTGGCACGGGCCATTGCCCTGGACCCCGAGCTCATCATGTACGACGAGCCGTTCGCCGGGCTTGACCCGATCTCCCTGGGTACTGCGGCGCAACTCATCCGCCAACTCAACGATGCCATGGGGCTGACCACCATCGTCGTCTCGCACGATCTGGAAGAGACCTTCCGCCTGGCGGACCACGTCATCATCCTGGGGCCCGGCACGGTGGCCGCCCAGGGCACGCCCGAAGAGGTGCGCGCCAGCACGGATCCGCTGGTGCACCAGTTCGTGCACGCGCTGCCTACCGGGCCGGTGCCGTTCCACTACCCCGGCCCCAGCGTGGCCGACGATTTCGGCCCCTTGCGCTCGCCCAGCGTGGACGCCCACGCCAGCGGAGGTACCCCATGAGCTGGTGGCGTCCCACGCACGTAGGCTACGCCGTGCGCACGAAGCTGGCCGATGTGGGCATGGGCGCGCGCCTGTTCGCGCGGCTGCTGGGGCTGTTCGGCGACGTGATGCGCCGCCCTGGCCTGGTGCGTGACCAGGTGCACTTCCTGGGCAACTATTCGCTGTCCATCATCGCCATGTCGGGCCTGTTTGTGGGCTTCGTGCTTGCGCTGCAGGGCTACAACGTGCTGCAGCTCTATGGTTCGGCCAACTCACTGGGCCTGGTGGTCACGCTGAGCCTGGTGCGCGAGCTGGGGCCGGTGGTCACGGCGTTGCTGTTTGCCGGACGCGCGGGCACGTCGCTCACGGCCGAGATCGGTTTGATGCGCGCCGGCGAACAGCTGTCGGCCATGGAAATGATGGCCGTGGACCCGGTGCGCCGCATCCTGGCGCCGCGCTTTTGGGGCGGCGTGATCGCCATGCCGCTGCTGGCACTGGTGTTCAACGCGGTGGGTGTGATCGGTGGCTGGCTGGTCGGCGTGGTGCTCATCGGCGTGGACGGCGGGGCGTTCTGGGGCCAGATGCAAAGCGGTGTCGACGTCTGGAAGGACGTGGGCAACGGCATCGTCAAGAGCCTCGCGTTCGGCGTGGCCGTCACCTTCATCGCGGTGCTGCAGGGCTTCGTGGCCAAGCCGACGCCGGAAGGCGTCTCGCGCGCCACCACGCGCACGGTGGTGATGGCGTCGCTGTCCGTGCTGGGGCTGGACTTCGTCCTCACCGCCTTGATGTTCAGTATCTGACGGCGACCATGCGTCTGTCTTGAGGAAATTCACCATGCAGCATTCCAAGAACGATTTCTGGGTGGGGCTGTTCGTCCTGCTGGGCGGCGCGGCGCTGGTCTTCCTGGCCCTGCAGTCGGCCAACCTGTTGAACCTGAACTTCCGCTCGGGCTATACCGTGACGGCGCGTTTCGACAACATCGGCGGGCTCAAGCCCAAGGCCGCTGTGCGCAGCGCCGGCGTGGTGGTGGGGCGCGTGCAGTCCATTGGCTTCGACGTCACGACCTACCAGGCGCGCGTGACACTGGAGCTGGAAAAGCGCTATGTGTTCCCCAAGGACAGTTCGCTCAAGATCCTGACCAGCGGCCTGTTGGGCGACCAGTACATCGGCATCGAGCCGGGTGCCGACGAGAACAACCTGGCCGAGGGCGACATGGTGACCGCCACCCAATCCGCGGTAGTGCTGGAAAACCTGATCGGCCAGTTCCTGTATGGCAAGGCCGAAGAAGGTGCTTCGTCCAATGGAGGTACCAAGAAATGACAAATCAACCTCGCTTCACGGGCTGGACTGCCCGCTGGGCGGCGCTGTTGCTCGGCGCGGCCCTCATGAGCGGCTGCGCCACGGGCCCCAACGCCAACCCCGCAGATCCGTTCGAACCCTTCAACCGCGGCGTGCATTCGTTCAACGACAGTGTGGACAAGGCGGTGCTCAAACCCGTCGCCACCGTTTACCGCGACGTGACGCCGCAGCCGGTGCGTACGGGCGTGAGCAACTTCTTTGGCAACCTGGGCGATGCCTGGTCGTTCGTCAACAACCTGCTGCAGTTCCGCGGGCTGGAGGCTTACGAGAGCCTCGTGCGCTTCACCACCAACACCTTCTTCGGGCTGGGCGGTGTGCTGGACATTGCCAGCGAGGCAGGCATCGAGCGGCACAAGCAGGACTTTGGCCTGACGCTGGGCCGCTGGGGCGTGCCCACGGGGCCGTATCTCGTGCTGCCGCTGCTGGGGCCGTCCACCGTGCGCGACACGGCCGCTTTGCCGGTAGACAGTTGGGGCAACCCGCTGGGCCAGCTCGACCCGGTGGAGGTCCGCAATTCCCTGTACGGCCTGCGCCTTGTCGATAAGCGCGCTAGCTTGCTGCGCGCGGGCTCGGTGCTGGATACGGCGGCCCTGGACCCCTACAGCTTCACGCGCGACGTGTACCTCAAGGTGCGTAGTGGCGTGTCAGGCGCACGCGACGAGGGCGCCTATGAGGAAAACGGGGGCAAGCTGCCTGACGACGAGTACTGAAAACCCGCAAAGGCCGGCCTGACAAGCACTCGGGCCCCTGGCTGACAGGCGCGGTTGCAGTTGCTTGCATCCCTGCACGGTGGCGACGCATGTGCAGCGCGGGGCGCCCTCCACAATCTACCCAACGAAACCATACATGGCAGCGCACGGCGTGGCGCTGCACGCAAGGAGCCTCACCATGATGAACCGCCGTACCCTGATCCATGCCGCCGCCGCGATGGCGGTGGCCACGTGGGTGGCCGTGCCCCAGGCCGCGCTGGCGGCCGACGAGGCGCCGGATGCCCTCGTCAAGCGCCTCTCGGTCGATGTGCTGGAGACGCTGCGCAAAGACAAATCCATCAAGGCCGGCGACGTGGACCGCATCATGGCGCTGGTGGACAAGACCATCATGCCCCACGTGAACTTCCGCCGCATGACGGCAGCGTCCGTCGGGCCGGGCTGGCGCAAGGCTACGCCGGAGCAGCAGGCGCGCCTGCAGGACGAGTTCAAGACACTGCTGGTGCGCACTTACGCGGGCGCGCTCAGCCAGGTCACGGACCAGAGCATCGTTGTGAAGCCGCTGCGCGCAGCCGCCGAAGACAAGGACGTGCTCGTGCGCACCGAAATCCGCGGCCGGGGCGACCCGATACAACTGGACTACCGCCTGGAGAAGACGCCGGGCGAGGGTGCGGGCTGGAAAATCTACAACCTCAACGTTATGGGTGTGTGGCTGGTGGAAACCTACCGCAGCCAGTTCGCGCAGGAGATCAACGCCAAGGGCGTGGATGGCCTGATCGAGGCGCTGGTGGCGCGCAACAAGGCCAACGCCGCCTCCAGCGCCAAGTAACCAGAACAGAAAGAACCGAAAGGCCTGTGCATGCTGGTGCTGCCCGCTGAACTCACCCACCGCCACGCTGGCGCCACCCTGCGCATGCTGCTGCAAGGGCTCAAGGCCCAGGACGAATCGCTGGTGGTGGTGGATGCCGGTGCGCTGACGGCCTTCGACTCCTCCGCACTCGCGGTGCTGCTGGAGTGCCGCCGCGCAGCGGTGTTCGAGAACCGCGGTTTCGTGGTCAAGGCCCTGCCGCCGGCGCTGTCCAGCCTGGCGGGGCTGTACGGGGTGCAGGAACTGCTGCCCGCCCTGTAGCGGCGGCCTGCGGGGCTGCCCGCACCTGCGGGTTGCCTGCCGGCCAAACCCCTGCGGACACGCGCGCAAGAGCCCCCCTTTAGAATGCCGCTCTTCCATGCCCGCCGTCTCCTTCCAATCCATCTCCAAGAGCTTTTCCACTCCCCGAGGGCCTTTCCAGGCGCTGCAGGATGTCAGTCTGGACATCGAGGAGGGCGAGTTCTTCGGCCTGCTGGGCCCCAACGGCGCCGGCAAGACCACGCTGATCAGCATCCTCGCCGGGCTGGCGCGCGCCACCAGCGGGCGCGTCAGCGTGCTGGGCCATGACGTGCAAACCCAGTATGCCGACGCGCGCAGGCTGCTGGGCGTGGTGCCTCAGGAACTGGTGTTCGACCCGTTCTTCAACGTGCGCGAGACGCTGCGCATCCAGTCCGGCTACTTCGGTGTGAAAAACAACGATGCCTGGATCGATGAGCTGCTGGAGAACCTGGGGCTGGCCGACAAGGCCACGGCCAACATGCGCCAGCTCTCGGGCGGCATGAAGCGCCGCGTGCTCGTGGCCCAGGCGCTGGTGCACAAACCGCCCATCATCGTGCTGGACGAGCCTACGGCCGGCGTGGACGTGGAACTGCGCCAGACGCTGTGGCAGTTTGTGGCGCGCCTCAACAAGCAGGGCCACACGGTGCTGCTGACCACCCATTACCTTGAAGAGGCCGAGGCGCTGTGCACGCGGCTGGCCATGCTCAAGCGCGGGCGCGTCGTGGCCTTGGCGCGCACGTCCGAGCTGCTGCAGGCGGCCTCCACCAACGTCCTGCGGTTCAAGACCGACGATACGCTGCCGGCCGACCTGGCAGCGCTGGCGCGCGTGACCGGCCGCGTGGCCCAGTTGCCCGCGCAGGACGCGCAGGAGATCGAGCAGTTGCTGGCCCGGCTGCGCGCCGCCGGCGTGCGCGTGGAGGATGTGGAGATCCGCAAGGCCGACCTGGAGGATGTGTTCCTCAACGTCATGGCGGCCGAGCAGGAGGAGCACGCATGATCGGCTGGCAGACCCTGTTCTACAAGGAAGTGCTGCGCTTTTGGAAGGTGGGCTTCCAGACCGTGGCGGCGCCGGTGCTCACGGCGGTGCTGTACCTGCTGATCTTCGGCCATGTGCTCGAAGACCATGTCAAGGTCTATGACCGGCTGAGCTACACCGCCTTCCTGGTGCCCGGCCTGGTGATGATGAGCGTGCTGCAGAACGCCTTTGCCAACAGCTCGTCCAGCCTGATCCAGAGCAAGATCATGGGCAGTCTGGTGTTCGTGCTGCTCACGCCGCTGTCGCACCGTGCCTGGTTCGCGGCCTACGTGGGCTCGTCCATGGTGCGCGGCCTGGTGGTGGGCCTGGGTGTGTTCATCGTCACGCTGGCGTTCGCTACGCCGCAGTTCGCCGCGCCGCTGTGGATTCTTGCGTTCGCGCTGCTGGGCGCGGCGCTGCTGGCCACGCTGGGGGTCATCGCGGGACTGTGGGCCGACAAGTTCGACCAGATGGCGGCATTCCAGAACTTCATCATCGTGCCCATGACCTTCCTGTCGGGCGTGTTCTATTCGGTGCAATCGCTGCCGCCGTTCTGGCAGGGCGCAAGCCACCTGAACCCGTTCTTCTACATGATCGACGGCTTCCGCTACGGCTTCTTCGGCGTGAGCGACGTCTCCCCCTGGCTCAGCCTGGGCGTCGTCGGCCTGGCATGGGCGCTGGTCAGCTTGTTGGCGCTGCACCTGCTGCGCACGGGCTACAAAATCAGGAACTGACATGACTGCAGACCAACTCAAGGACATCATCAGCGCGGGCATGGCCTGCGACCACATCACGCTGGAGGGCGACGGCCGCCACTGGTACGCCACCATCGTGTCGTCCGAGTTCGAGGGCAAGCGCCCCATCCAGCGCCACCAGCGTGTCTACGCCACACTGGGCGCACGCATGCAGTCGGACGAGGTGCATGCGTTGTCCATGAAGACCTTCACCCCCGCCGAGTGGGCGCAGGCCCAGGCGGGCGACTGATACGGCCCCGTCCTTCGCAAGATGGCCGTGCGGCCGGGACCGTGCCCCGGCGCGGGAGCGGCACGGGCGGCATGCCCCGGTCCTTGGCGGTGGATGGGCGCATACACCGTCGCGCGGCGTTCCCCCAGAGAATTCGCGCACTATTATTTTAATAGCTGCTACCGCTTGATAGATAAGCGCTAGAGCCATTTTTGGCACTGAATGCAGCAACCGGCAAACCCATGGACAAACTCCTGATTCGCGGTGGCCGCCCCCTGGTGGGCGAGGTGCCGATTTCCGGCGCCAAGAACGCCGCGCTGCCCGAGCTGTGCGCCGCGCTGCTCACGACCGACCCGGTCACCCTGCACAACGTGCCGCGCCTGCAGGACGTAGCCACCATGCTGCGGCTCATCCGCAACATGGGCGTGCAGGTGGACCGCATCGCCAACCCCGACTGCTCCGTGGCCGATGCGGCCGGCATAGTGCGCCTGGACGCGGGCGGCCTGTCCACGCCCGAGGCGCCCTACGATCTGGTCAAGACCATGCGCGCCTCGGTACTGGCGCTGGGGCCGCTGATGGCGCGTTTCGGCGAGGCCACGGTGTCGCTGCCGGGCGGCTGCGCCATCGGATCGCGTCCGGTGGACCAGCACATCAAGGGGCTGCAGGCCATGGGCGCGCAGATCGTGGTCGAGCACGGCTACATGATCGCCAGGCTGCCGCAGGGGTGGACGCGACTCAAGGGGGCGCGCATCACCACCGACATGGTCACGGTGACCGGCACCGAGAATCTGCTCATGGCCGCCACGCTGGCTGAGGGGGAGACCGTGCTGGAGAACGCCGCGCAGGAACCCGAGGTGGCGGACCTGGCCGAGATGCTCATCAAGATGGGCGCGCGTATCCAGGGCCATGGCACCAGCCGCATCCGCATCCAGGGTGTCGAGCGGCTGCACGGCTGCGAGCACGCCGTCGTGGCCGACCGCATCGAGGCCGGCACCTTTTTGTGCGCCGTGGCCGCCACGGGCGGCGATGCGCTTTTGCGCCATGGCCGCGCCGACCACCTGGACGCCGTGATCGACAAGCTGCACGACGCCGGCGTGCACGTGCAGGCTGAAGAAGGCGGCATCCGCGTGCGCAGCGCAGGCGCCAGCCAGCTGAAGGCGCAAAGCTTTCGCACCACCGAATACCCCGGGTTTCCCACCGACATGCAGGCGCAATTTATGGCGCTGAACGTGGTGGCCCAGGGCACCGCCACGGTGGCCGAGACGATCTTCGAGAACCGTTTCATGCACGTCAACGAACTGCTGCGCCTTGGCGCGAAAATCCAGACCACGGATGGCCGCGTAGCGGTGATCGAGGGGCTGGGCGGCGCGGCGCCTGCGGGCGCGCGGCTATCGGGCGCCACCGTCATGGCCACCGACCTGCGCGCCTCGGCCAGCCTGGTGATCGCAGGGCTGGTGGCCGACGGGGAAACGCTGGTGGACCGCATCTACCATCTGGACCGCGGCTACGACTGCATGGAAGCCAAACTGCGCGGCCTGGGGGCCGACATCGAGAGAATTCAATGACGCAGCAGATCACACTCGCCCTGTCCAAGGGCCGCATCTTCGAAGAAACCCTGCCTCTGCTGGCCGCTGCCGGCATCGAGGTGCTGGAAGACCCGGAGAAGTCGCGCAAGCTCATCCTGCCCACCAGCCGCCCCGAGGTGCGCGTGGTGCTGGTGCGTGCCACCGACGTGCCGACCTACGTGCAATACGGCGGCGCCGATCTGGGTGTGGCCGGCAAGGACTCGCTCATCGAGCACGGCGGCCAGGGGCTGTTCCGCCCGCTGGATCTGAAGATTGCCAAGTGCCGCGTGAGCGTGGCCGTGCGCGCCGATTTCGACTACCGCGAGGCCGTCACCCAGGGCTCACGCCTGAAGGTGGCCACCAAATACACCAGCATCGCGCGCGATTTCTTCGCCAGCAAGGGCGTGCACGTGGACCTCATCAAGCTCTACGGCAGCATGGAACTGGCGCCGCTCACCGGCCTGGCCGATGCCATCGTGGACTTGGTCTCCACTGGCAACACGCTCAAGGCCAACAACCTGGTGGAGGTCGAGCAGATCATGGACATCAGTTCGCACCTGGTGGTGAACCAGGCCGCGCTGAAGCTGAAGCAGGCGCCGCTGCGCCGCATCATCGACGCATTCGCCTCCGCCGTGCCGCAGGGCTGAGGGGTGCGCAGGGCTGCGTCTGCGCCGCTTTGGTTCCGCGTCCATCGCCCGGCGTTGCAACCGCGCGCCGTGGCCCGCGTTATGGTGAGAACATCGTGGCCGGGCACCCCTCGGCTACCGCAACGGCGCGCCGATTCCTTTCGTACATTCTGAGTAGGTCCACTATGCAATTCGTAGCTGCTCCCGTCCGCCTGTCCACCGCTGACGACACTTTCGAGGTGGAGTTTTCCGCACGCCTGCACTGGTCGGCGGACACGGATGCGGCCATCGAGCAGCGCGTGGCGGGCATCCTGGCCGACGTGCGCGAGCGCGGCGACGCCGCAGTGCTGGAGTACACGCAGCGCTTCGACGGCCTGCATGCGCAAGGCTTGCCGTCGCTGGAGCTCAAGGCCAGCGAACTGCAAGCCGCCTTCGACGGCCTGCCCGCGGCGCAGCGCGACGCGCTGACGGCCGCCGCTGCCCGCGTGCGCCGCTACCACGAGGCGCAGAAAAAGGCCAATGGCGAAAGCTGGAGCTACCGTGACGAGGACGGCACCCTGCTGGGCCAGAAAGTCACGCCGCTGGACCGCGTGGGCATCTACGTGCCGGGCGGCAAGGCCGCGTACCCGAGCAGCGTGCTCATGAACGCCATTCCCGCGCACGTGGCGGGCGTGCAGGACATCATCATGGTCGTGCCCACGCCACAGGGCACCAAAAACCCGCTGGTGCTGGCCGCGGCGCATGTGGCGGGCGTCACGCGCGCCTTCACCATCGGCGGCGCGCAGGCCGTGGCGGCGCTGGCCTATGGCACGCAGACCATTCCCAAGGTGGACAAGATCACCGGCCCCGGCAACGCCTACGTGGCCAGCGCCAAGAAGCATGTGTTCGGCACCGTGGGCATCGACATGATTGCCGGCCCCAGCGAGATTCTGGTGCTGGCCGACGGCAGCACGCCGGCGGAATGGGTGGCGATGGATCTCTTCTCGCAGGCCGAGCACGACGAGCTGGCGCAGTCCATCCTGCTGTGCCCTGATGCGGCCTACATCGACCAGGTCCAGTCCGCCATCGACCGTCTGCTGCCCCAGATGCCGCGCGCCGAGATCATCGCCAAGAGCCTCACCGGGCGCGGCGCGCTGATCCACACGCGCAGCATGGAAGAGGCGTGTGAGATCAGCAACCGTATCGCTCCCGAGCACCTGGAGGTGAGCAGCCGCGAGCCGCACCGCTGGGAGCCGCTGCTGCGCCACGCGGGCGCGATCTTTCTAGGCGCTTACACCAGCGAATCGCTGGGCGACTATTGCGCTGGGCCCAACCATGTGCTGCCCACCAGCGGCACGGCACGCTTTTCGTCGCCGCTGGGCGTGTACGACTTTCAAAAGCGCAGCAGCATCATCGAGGTGAGCGAGCAGGGCGCGCAGAGCCTGGGCCGCATCGCCAGCGTGCTGGCGCATGGCGAGGGGCTGCAGGGGCATGCACGGGCGGCGGAGATGCGGCTCAAGTCCTGACCACTCCGACAGCCTGTACGCCTACCAAGCCACCTTGCGAGGTGGCTTTGTCTTTTCAAAAATGAGAGCGCCTGGCGCTGAATGGCTAAGCCTTAGAAGCGAAAAACACATCAAACTCATTAAACACGAATTTCGTGTCACACGAAATTCGTGTACGATAAACGCATGAAGAACGTCACCATCACCGTGGACGATCCGGTGCTCGAATGGGCCCGGATCGAGGCGGCGCGGCGCGGCACCAGCGTGTCGCGCATGGTGGGGGACTTTCTAGGCGAGATGCAGCGCCGCGAGGACGCCTACGAGCGTGCCTACCTCGCCTGGCGCACGGACGAGCGCACCTGGCGCGCGGGCGCCGCAGCGCGGCGTATTCACGGCTTCGAGCGCAGTCCTGCCCACGTAGGTGAGGCGCCGCAGCCGCTGCAGCGCAGCCTGGAGCAACCCGTGTTTGTGGACACGGCCGTGCTGGTCGCCGCCGAGGACGGTGCCGATGCCGCCCTGCAAGCCCCGGTGCTGGCCTGTCTGGACTTGCTGTGGCGCGAGCGCCTGGGGCGTGTCAGCAGCCAGGTGCTGGCCGAGTTTTACGACACCGTGACGCGCGCCGCCAGCGCGCCCATGCCGCACGGCGATGCACGCGCGGCCATCCGCCGCTACCACAGCTGGACGCCCTGGCAGATCGATGCTGCCACGCTGGAGACCGCCTGGGCGCTGGAGGCGCGGCACCAACTGGCCTGGGGCGACTGCCTGGCGCTGGCCGCCGCGCAGCACAGCGGCTGCGCGAGCCTGCTGTCGCTGAGCCTGCCGCAGGGCGCGCAGTATGGCGGCGTAGAGGTGCTGCATCCGCTGCATTGCGCGTTGGCTGTCCCCTGATGTGGGGGCGCCGCCCGATCGAATGGAGTGATGAACGCATGACAACCCCTTCTGCCGAACTGCCCGCGCTGGCGCGCATCCGCGACGACGTGCGCGCCATGCAGGCTTACGTCGTGGCCGATGCGACCGGCTACCTGAAGATGGACGCGATGGAGAACCCCTTCGGCCTGCCGCCCGCGCTGCAGGCCGCGCTGGGGCAGCGCCTGGGGCAACTTGCGCTCAACCGCTACCCCGGTACGCGCCAGAACGACCTGAAGGCTGCGCTGGCAGCCTACGCCGGGGCGCCGGCAGGCTCGGCCGTGCTGCTGGGCAATGGTTCCGACGAGCTCATTTCCCTCGTGGCGCTGGCCTGCGCGCGTGCGCAGGCGACCGTGCTGGCGCCCGTGCCGGGCTTCGTGATGTATGCGATGAGCGCGCAGCTGCAGGGCTTGGGCTTCGTGGGCGTGCCGTTGACGGCGGACTTCGAGCTGGACGAGGCCGCGATGCTGGCCGCGATCGCCCAGCACCGCCCGGCCATCACCTTCCTGGCCTATCCCAACAACCCCACGGCCACGCTGTGGGACGAGGCCGTGGTGCAGCGCATCATCGACGCCGCCGGTGCGCAGGGCGGCATCGTGGTCATGGACGAGGCCTACCAACCCTTTGCCAGCCGCAGCTGGATCGAGCGCATGCGCGCGCAGCCCGAGCGCAACGGCCATGTGCTGCTGATGCGCACGCTCTCCAAGTTCGGCCTGGCCGGCGTGCGCCTGGGCTACATGATCGGCCCCGCCGCGCTGGTGGCCGAGGTCGACAAGGTGCGCCCGCCCTACAACGTGAGTGTGCTGAACACCGAGGCCGCCCTGTTCGCGCTGGAACATGCCGACGTGTTCGCCGCCCAGGCCGACGAGCTGCGTGCCGCGCGCACCGAGCTGCTGGCCGCGCTGCGCGCCATGCCCGGCATTGAGCGCGTGTGGGACAGCCAGGCCAACATGGTGCTGGTGCGTGTGCCCGATGCCGCCCGCGCCTATGAGGGCATGAAGGCCCGCAAGGTGCTCGTCAAGAACGTTTCTACAATGCATCCATTGCTGGCAGGCTGCCTGCGTCTGACGGTGGGCAGCAGTGCCGACAACGCCCAGATGCTCACAGCGCTCCAGGCATCCCTATGACTTCCTCCGCACTCGTTCCTTCTTCCGCAGAACTCTGCCCCGACCGCACGGCCGAGGTCAGCCGCACGACGGCCGAGACGCGCATCACCGTGCGCGTGAATCTCGACGGCACCGGCGCGGCCAGCCTGCACACCGGCATCGGCTTCTTCGACCACATGCTCGACCAGATCGCGCGCCATGGGCTGATCGACCTGCAGATCGACTGCGACGGCGACCTGCACATCGACGGCCACCACACGGTGGAAGATGTGGGCATCACGCTGGGCCAGGCTTTCGCGCGGGCCGTGGGCGACAAGAAGGGCATCCGCCGCTACGGCCATGCCTACGTGCCGCTCGATGAAGCCCTGTCACGCGTGGTGGTGGACTTCTCGGGCCGCCCGGGGCTGCACCTGCACATCCCGTTCACCGCCGGGAGCATTGGCGGTTTCGACACCCAGCTCACCTACGAATTCTTCCAGGGCTTCGTGAACCATGCGGGCGTGACGCTGCACATCGACAACCTGAAGGGCATCAACGCCCACCACCAGTGCGAGACGGTGTTCAAGGCCTTCGCGCGCGCGCTGCGCGCCGCGCTGGAGCGCGACCCGCGCGCCGCAGGCGTGATCCCCTCCACCAAGGGTTCCCTGTAAAATTCAAGCCAAATTGGCCTGTAACGCTTATCCATCAAGCGCAAGCAGCTATGAATAGTGAAGCAAAAACCGTCGCGGTCGTGGACTACGGCATGGGCAACCTGCGCTCCGTCTCGCAGGCCGTGCAGGTCGCGGCGCAGGGCAGCGGTTTCCGGGTAATGGTCACCGCGCACCCCGATGAGGTGCGCGCGGCCGACCGTGTGGTGTTGCCCGGCCAGGGCGCCATGCCGGACTGCATGCGCGAGTTGCGGGAGTCGGGCCTGCTCGAATCCGTGCTGGAGGCTGCCGCATCCAAGCCGCTGTTTGGCGTATGTGTGGGCATGCAGATGCTGCTGGACCACAGCGCCGAGGGCGACACCCCCGGGCTGGGCCTGATCCCGGGCGAGGTGCTCAAGTTCGACCTGACCGGGCGCACCCAGCCCGACGGCAGCCGCTACAAGGTCCCCCAGATGGGCTGGAACCGCGTGCGCCAGGCGCGCCACGGCGGCGTGGCGCACCCGGTATGGGCGGGCGTGCCCGACGACAGCTACTTCTACTTTGTGCACAGCTTCTACGCGCGCCCGGCCAACCCGCTGCACTGCGCCGGCGAGGCTGACTACGGCGGCCCCTTTGCTGCGGCCATCGCACGCGATAATATTTTTGCTACCCAGTTCCACCCGGAGAAAAGCGCCGAGCACGGCCTGGCGCTGTACCGCAACTTCTTGCACTGGAAGCCCTGATTCTTCAACCCGGCAGGGCCGGGCCTTGTGCGGCTCGCCCCATTCCCCGCTCACCATCATGCTGCTCATCCCCGCCATCGACCTCAAGGACGGCCACTGCGTACGCCTCAAGCAAGGTGACATGGACCAATCGACCACCTTTGGCGAAGACCCCGCCGCCATGGCCCGCAAGTGGGCGGATGCGGGCGCGCGCCGCCTGCACCTGGTGGACCTGAACGGCGCGTTTGCCGGCCAGCCCAAGAACAAGGCGGCCATCAAGGCCATCCTGGCCGAGGTGGGCGCCGACATTCCGGTGCAGTTGGGCGGCGGCATCCGCGACCTGGACACCATCGAGCGCTACATCGACGCCGGGCTGCGGTACGTCATCATCGGCACGGCCGCGGTGAAGAACCCCGGCTTTCTCAAGGATGCGTGCAGCGCGTTCGGCGGCCACATCATCGTGGGCCTGGACGCCAAGGACGGCAAGGTGGCCACCGACGGCTGGAGCAAGCTCACCGGCCACGAGGTGGTGGATCTGGCCAGGAAGTTCGAGGACTGGGGCGTCGAGTCCATCATCTACACCGACATCGGCCGCGACGGCATGCTCTCGGGCATCAACGTCGAGGCCACCGTGAAGCTCGCGCAGGCCCTCACCATCCCCGTGATCGCCTCGGGCGGCCTGGCCGGCATGGCCGACATCGAAAAGCTCTGCGAAGTCGAGGACGAGGGCGTGGAGGGCGTGATCTGCGGCCGCGCCATCTACTCGGGCGACCTGGACTTCGCCGCGGCCCAGGCGCGCGCCGACGAGCTGGCCGGCGCGTAGGAAAGCTCAGCAGCCGGGCAGGGCGCGGCCCTTGTTGATGGCGTCCGCCGTGCCCAGCATCTGCTCCCAATAGGCCGGAAGCGTGGCCCAGGGGTTGCCCGTGTTCGTGGGGTAGTCATAGTGCCGGTCCGTGGCGTAGACCAGGCCGGTGTTGCGCTGAGGCGTGTTGGCGGACCGCAGCACCTCCTGCATGGCGCCGCAATTCGCCGCGTCATGCACCAGCGCCGCCTGCGCGCCGTTGGCCAGGTTGTAGACCCACTTGTTTGCGGGCTGGGGGGTGACGCTGCGGTAATCGACGGCCTGGCCCTCGAAGCTCACAAGGGCATCGACCACGCTGGCGGAATCGGCGACCGGGTAGGTGCCAGGGTTGCCCACCACGCGCAACCGGGAGTCCAGGCCCTTGATGTACTGGTAGATCTCGCGGTAGAAGCCCAGCTGCTTGCTGGTCGCGTCCATCTCGTCGAGAAAGAAACCATCGACCTGCGTGCCGTAGATCTTGCGGTAGTTGTCGATGTTGCGCTGGATGTCGGCGACCGAGCGCGCTCCTGTGCCATAGCGGGTGTAGACGTAGCCCAGCACCTTTCCGCCGTTTTGCCGGAAGGCGGTGATGGCCGCCGTGAACAGGGGGTCTTCCTTCGTGAAGATGCCGTTGCTCGGGTTCAGGATGGCCGTGATGGGCACCGCCGGAAAACTCTGCGCGCCGCTGGCCAGCTTTTCCCAATCCGAACCGGGGCCCGCGCTGAAGTACGCCGGGACCAGCAGTTCCAGCGGCTGGGGCTGCGGGCGGATGTACAGCGTGCGCGTGGCGGCGCCGGCCTTGTCCTGCGTTGCCGCCGCGAGGGCCTGCAACTGCATCTCGCCGGCTTGCGCGGCGGTCAGGCTGGAGGTGGCCACCCCGCCGCGGGTCTGCGGCTGCACGGGCGCGAAGCTGGCGCTGGCCGGGCCGCTCAGGGTGATGGCCGTGCCGTCGGGTGCCGCCGCGCCGGCGATCTTGACGCTCAGCTGCAGTTGCACGGGAGTGTTGACGGTATGCACGTTGTCGGCTTCGGCAGGGGCGGTGAAGGCCACCTCGGCGCTGGATGCGGCGGGCGAAGAGCCGGAGTCGCTTCCCTGGCCCGATCCACCGCCGCAGCCGGTCAAGGCCGCGGCCAGGGTCAGCAGGGATGCTGCAAGGGGATGGGAGGGGCGCGAACGGAGATGCATGGCGTTTTGGGGAGTGCTTGCGGGACTGGCAGCGGCGATTGTGCCCACGGCGCCGGTTCCCGAATCGTTCTATTGCAGCATGAAAGTCTGGTACTCCAGCCGATGCAGGCGCCGCGACAGCAGCAGCAGGCCTGTGGCCAGGGTCAGCAGGGTGGCCAGGGCGAAGCCGTAGCCATACAGGGCGGCGCCGAACGCCAGGGTCAGGCCCGTGAGCGCCACGTTGAGCAGCACGAACATGGCGCACAGCAGCAGCACGGTGCGCCGCTGGTCCAGGTAGAAGAACACGTTGAGCACGGCCATCAGGCCCACCTGCAGGCCGGCGCCGACCACCTGCACGTGCAGCAGCGGCAGGTACAGGCGCGAGATGCCCAGGGTGTCGAGCAGCCAGGGGCCGGCCACGAAGGTCACGAGCACGGCCAGGGTCTGGATCTTGGCGATCTCGCCCAGGCCCTGCTGGATGGCGTAGACCATCTCATCGCGCATGGCCTCTATGTATTCGAGCGAGCCGCCGCCGCGCACCGCGTCGTAGAACTTGTCGTAGTACTCGACGAAGTCGGTCTCTATGCGCACCAGGAACACCGCCATGCCGGGGATGATGGACAGGTAGGACAGGAACACCGGCAGGTCGTAGATCAGCGAGGCGCGCAGGTGGCCGATGATGGGCTGCGAGGTGGGCGGGAAGAACCAGAACATGAACTTGTCCGCCCAGATGCCCAGGTTGTAGAGGAGGCCTACCGCCATCAGCGACGGGTAGAGCTTGTCGGGGTGCAGGAAGTCGAAGGAGATCAGCCGCCGCGCGGGATGGAACTCCTTGACCACCGGGAGTGTCAGGATTTCTGTGTGTGAGGCTGTTGAATCCGTCACT
>NZ_JSYI01000036.1:0-700 GCF_001023515.1 Diaphorobacter sp. J5-51
CCGGTGACCTTGTAGCACTTACGCATTCGAGTTATTCAGGGCATCCCTAGCAGGCACACATATCGAATCAGGCGATAAATTTCAGGCGACGTGGGACGCACGCTTCAAAGCCTTGGCAAAAGCGCCAATCAAACTCGTGAGCATCGTTGATCGATATGCCATTGGCCAGCATATTGCCCACGCTCAGGATCAGCTCTCTGGCCTAGAGCGGTTTCTGCGGCTACTGGACATCGATGCCACTGGACAACGCCACGTCACGATCTATTCCGCCTGGACTGCTGATCTGTCCGGAGCGAACAGGAAATCGATTGACGACATTGAGACTGAATTACGCGCCGTTTTTGGCAGATTGCCGAACAAGAACATCAAACGCATCAAAGTTTTCATGGTGCCAAACACGGGTTTCCGTGATGACGGCCACGACCGGTTTGTTCGGTTTGGCGATTACGTCTGGGATATCGGGCTTGGCCTCGAAGTATTTGATGGCGCCTACTCTGCAAAACGATCATCCGCCGGGTTCAAGTCCGGCACGGCGATAGGTGGCTACAAAAGTGTCGAACAAGACCTTGCCGGAAATGGTGATACGAAATCCAGGGAGATCAGATAAATGGCGACGGAAGCGCTGACCAAACAGTTTCGCGAATTGATCAACGACTGAATCGCCCCGGATTCCCTAGACACTTTTGAGCCGTTGGGAATG
>NZ_JSYI01000037.1:0-11208 GCF_001023515.1 Diaphorobacter sp. J5-51
AGCTTTGCGTACCGTCACTTATTGCACTGAAAACGAGGAGACCCCAACTGGGAGAGGGTCGTGGTCATGTGGGGAACAGTTCTTGGGTCAGGACGTGGACAGGTTATTCAGCGCCGTGAAGCGGCCGGCATGGAAAACGAGCGGCGCACCGCCCGTGTTCGCGATGCGCTGGACGCGGCCGAACAGTAGCAGGTGGTCGCCCGCGTCGCTTTGCTGGTCGTTGGTGCACACCAGCGTGGCCACGGCGCCGGCGATCGCGGGAATGCCCTCCGGGGTTTCCTGGATCGGCGCGCCCTCGAACTTGTCGGCGATGGTGGGGTTGGCGAAGCGCCTGGCGAGATCCTCCTGCTCGCACGACAGGACGTTGACGGTGAAGTGGGAGCAATCCCGGAACACCGCCAGGTTGGGCGAGCGGTTCACCAGGCTCCAGAGCACCAGCGGCGGGTCCAGAGACAGCGAGGCAAAGGAGTTGATCGTCAGGCCCACCGAACGCCCGTCGGGCGTGCGGGTGGTGACGATGGCCACGCCGGTCGGATAGGTGCCGAGCACGCCTCGCAGGGTCTTGGGTTGCAGGTCGGTGCTGCCCCATTCCAGCGGCGGCGGTGCGTCGTCGCAGGGTCGGGCTTTTTCCGCGGAAGGGTGCTCGGGGGCGCGATCCGGCGATCGTGCGGCGATGAACGCTTCGCAGGCCTGGGCGTCGGACCACCAGGGGAAGAGGCTGGGCGGGTGGTCGAAGCCGTTGGCGATGGCGCTGGCCAGCGCGGGCGCGCGGCTGGCCGCCTGCATCAGCTTCAGCCGGTGCGCAGGCGGCTCGGCCAGCATCGAGTTGGTCCAGTTCACCACCAGGCGGCCATAGGTCCAGAAGCGCTCGAAAGTCTCGTGCATCCATTCCCCCGAGAACGGCAGGGCGCCCCGCTCGATGATGGCGTCGAGATAGACCTTGCAGGCTTTCGCGGCGTTGTTCGACCCCTGGCCCGTGATCGGGTCGTTGGTGACCACCGCGTCGCCGAGGCCGAGCACGAGCCGGCCGGAAGGCAGCGTCATGACCGGCTTGCGCACCGTGGGCGCAAAGCCGCCGGCGAGNGGCGTCCGTCAGGTCAACCTGCCGGCAGCGATCAGCCTCCCAGGGCAGAAAGTTCTTGAGGATGTTCAGGCTCTGGGCGAGGTGCTCCTTCGGCGAGGCGATGTTGCGCCAGCAGTCCATCGGGCCGCCGGGCAGGCCTTCGAACACCATGATGTCGCACGGCCCGGTCGTCGTCAGCCCCGGGAAGACGAAGTACTCGCCGACCCCCGGGATCACGTTGAACGACACGCGCGAGTGGTCGGGCGTTCCTCGCATCCCCGACACGTAGGTCAGTGCCAGAGCCCGCTGAGGCCGGTCGAAAGGCGAGCGCTCTGCGTCGCGCTCGAACAGCTTGACCACCTCGCCTTTGCCTGCGGCCAGCACGACCAGATCGTGCGTGGCGGCCAGCAGTTCCAGCTCCGCGACGCCGCTGTCCTGGATCAGCAACCGGCCGCCCCGTGCCTCGAACAGCTCCATCCATGCCGGGATCTTGATGCGCTGGTCCACAGCCTGCGCGGGCAGGTCCAGCCGTGCGCTCCAGTCCACCAGCTTGCTGCTGCCCTTCGGATCTGCGATTGCCAGGCCGATGCCCTGCACAGGCGGGCACTGCTCTTCCCATTGATTGAGGCCCAGATCCCGTTCGACCTGCAGAGCGGTGTCGAACATGCACTGGCTGGAAAGCACTTTGCCCTCGCGGATTTCCTCCGGGGACCGGTTGGTGACGACGGTGACGCGGTAGCCCTTGGCCAGAAGGCCAAGCGCCAGGGGAAGGCCGGCCTGTCCTCCGCCGACGATTGCGATGTGACGCATGGAAATGATCTCAGAATTGATGCGGGAGGGCAGTCCGGCGCGCAGCTAAGCAAGTGCGTGAACTACTCGGCGAGGCGGGGGATCGCCGGAACGGCCTGCTCTGGCCCCATGGCGGAGTAGCCGCCATCGACGGCGTAGTCGGCACCGGTGACGAAGCTCGCGTTGTCAGAAAGGAGGAAGGCGACCACCTGGGCCACTTCCACGGGGTCGCCCACGCGACCGAGCAGGTGGTACGCCGCCGCAACCCGATCGGTTTTGGCGCGGTCGCCGCCCGTCAGCTCGTTCATCACGCGCGACCAGGTCCAGCCCGGGGAAACGGAGTTGACCCGGATGCGGTCGGCCGCGAAGTCCATCGCCATGTTGCGCGTCAGTTGCAGCACCGCGGCCTTGGAGACGGGATAGAGCCAGCGCCCTGTCTGGGCAATCTTGGAGGAGATGCTGGTGAAGTTGACGATGGCGCCGCCGCCGGCCTGGGCCAGGTGCGGCCGGACGGCACGCGCTGCCATCGCCGCGCTGACCACGTTGACGTTCAGTGCTGTGAGCCAATCTGAGCGGCCTGAAACCGCGCCGTCGTCGAGGTAAGTGCATGCGAGATTGACTAGGTGGTCGACGCGGCCGAAATGCTGTGCGACTTCGGCCACGCAGCGTTCGAGCTGCCCGTCGTCGGTCAGATCGACCGGCCAGAAGCGAGCCGAATCCCCTGCCTTCGCGACCGCGCGAGCGCCGCCTTCCGCGTCGATGTCGAAGACGCAAACCTTGACGCCATACGCGCTGAGCACATCGACGACCGCCGCGCCAATGATGGTGGCTCCTCCCGTAACGATGGCGACTTTGCCTTCCAGGCCTTTCATGGCAAACCCCTCATGCAAGTTGATGTCGATCGGACAGCAGGCCGGTCACGATCACGTGGACGCGGCAACCCCTCGGAGAGGCCACGCGCCAGCCGTTCCATGCGCGCGCTGCCAGCCGTCAGACCGGGCGCATAAAGGGCCGCAATTCACCCTGTGTTGATGCTCGCGTAGCTCGGCTGGGGTAGCTATCCGCTTCCTGCAGTGCCTATCCGCAAAGTGCTTCTTCTTGCGCTCGATGCGTGTGTATTGCCGGTGGCCCTGTGGCGGAGCGTGGGTCGTCCCGGCAGCAGCGGCGCACGAGCAAGTGCGGCGCGCGCTCCTGCGGCCGGCAACCTCTCCTAGCGGCCCGCTGGGCCTGCAGATCGAGACGTCCCTGGGGGGATCTTCGCAGCACCGGCGAACGCCGGCTCCTTGCTGCGGCGCACCATTCTCAATATTGCGAAACGAAATCGCGGCGGTGGTGTTTACGCATCATTTTTGATCTATGACAATAAAAAAAGACGGTGAATTTGAAGGGTTTTCCCCTAGATCATCAAGTATCGCCGACTAATATAATTAGCCGCAAATAACCTAGGAGACGCGATGAGCGGGAAATTCATTGAAAAGCACGGCATCTGGTCGGATACCCAGAAAGCCGCAGCAGCAGACGTCCTGAATAAAATTGAGAAAGCGGGGCTGCAGATGGTTCGGTTGTCTTGGCCGGATCAGTACGGACTGCTGCGCGGAAAAATGCTGTCGGTCGCCGCGCTCAAGTCGGCATTCGCCAGCGGCTCGGAGATCACGATGGCGCCGTTCTTCTTCGATACCGCCAGCGCCATCGTTTTCAACCCTTTCTCCGCAGACGGCGGCCTCGGCAGCGCCGAACTGGCCGGCAGCCCCAATGTCGTGATGGTTCCGGACCCCACCACGTTTCGCATCCTGCCCTGGGCGGACCGCACCGGCTGGATGCTGGCCGACCTTTACATGACCAGTGGGCGCCCGTTCGCGTTGAGTCCGCGCGCCATCCTGAAAAAGGCGCTGGCCGAGATGCAGGACCTGGGCTACGACTACCAGGCCGGCCTCGAGGTCGAGTGGTATCTGACGCGCATCGTCGATCCCTGCCTGGAGCCCGAAACCCTTGGCGGCCCCGGAACGCCTGCGGCGCCTCCCAAGGTGATGCCGGTGGCCAAAGGGTATTCGTACCTGCTGGAGAACCACCTGGACGAGGTCGAGCCCATCATGGCCGAGGTGCGCCAGCACCTGTTGGCCCTGGGGATGCCCCTGCGCAGCATCGAGGACGAGTGGGCGCCGAGCCAGATGGAGACCACCTTCGACGTGATGCCCGGCCTGGACGTCGCGGACACGATGGTGCTGTTCCGCAACGCGGTCAAGCAGGTCTGCCGTCGGCGAGGCTATCTCGCGAGCTTCATGTGCAAGCCCGCCATCCAAGGCTTTTTAGCCTCCGGCTGGCACCTCCACCAGTCACTCACGGCGCGGGACTCGGGCGCCAACGCCTTCATTCCGCAGCCGGGCGAGGCGCTCTCGGCGCTGGGGCGCTCCTACGTCGGCGGGCTGCTCGAGCATGCCTGCGCAGCGTCGAGCTTCACCACGCCGACGATCAACGGCTACCGCCGTCGCCGCCCGTATTCGCTGGCGCCAGATCGCGTGACCTGGGCCAAGGACAACCGCGCCGCGATGGCGCGTGTCATCTCCGCACCCGGCGACCCGGCCAGCCGGGTGGAGAACCGGATCGGCGAGCCGGCGGCCAACCCCTATCTCTACCTGGCTTCCCAGGTGTTTTCCGGGATCGACGGCATCCGCCGCCAACTCGATCCGGGGCCGCTGCAGGAAACACCCTATGCGGCGGACGTCACCATCCTGCCTCATAACCTGTCCGAGGCGCTGGAGGTTCTGGAAACCTCGAAATTCTTCCGTGAGGCATTCGGCGAGGAATTCATCCGTTATTGGATGCATTTGCGGCGCAGCGAATGGAAAAGGTTTGTTGACGCCGAAGGGCAGGTTGATTTCTCGGGTGATCCGGTTACCAACTGGGAGCATCGTGAATATTTCGAGCTTTTCTGATGACTGTCATGAAGAAGTACGCAGTTATATGGTGCTCGGATGCATCGGGCGACTTGGAGTTGCAGGAAAAAATGATCTCGGCCTTTGGCCGGGAAAATGAAGAATGGGAGATTTTCTGATGACTGCCATGAAGAAGTACGCAGTTATATGGTGCTCGGATGCATCGGGTGACTTGGAGTTGCAGGAAAAAATGATCTCGGCCTTTGGCCGGGAAAATGAAGAATGGGAGATTATCCAGCCTGTTGAAAATGATTTTCTCGAGAAGGCATTCGATTATTCAGGGCATGTCATCAGCGGCAGTCCCAAGTCGGTGATCGATGACGCGCGGACGCCCCTGGTGAGCAACCTGCTGGCGTTCCTGCGAGGTGCGGCGCAGCGTGGCGAGGGGCCGGTGGTCGGGCTTTGCTTCGGCGCCCAGGCCATCGCGGCCGCATTGGGCGGGCAGGTCGGGAGAAATCCGTCCGGTCGCTTCAAGCTGGGTGCGGACCGGCTGGAATGGAGCAACGAGGCCCAGGTGCTGTTTGGCCCTCAGGTCGGCGCAGGCCCCACCGTGCTGGTGCAAAGCCACGGCGAATGCGTGACCACCCTGCCGCCGGGCGGCGTTCAGCTGGCGTCCTCGCAGACGATCCCGCACGAAGTTTTCCTGGTGAATGGGCAGTTCCTGGGTATCCAGGGGCACCCGGAAGTGGATCGGCAGTTCCTGCAGCAGAAGTTCATGGCCTACCACCGTGCGTTGTTCGACGACGACGAATGGGTCCGCGTGCAGCAGGAATCGCAGCAGGCCCTGTATCCCGAGCGCGTGATCGCGTTGGGGCGGCGCCTGCTCGACGCGGGGCGCCTTCCCGCGACACCGCAGGACATTTCGGCCTTGCCGGCCTAAGGCCATAGGCAATCGAAGAGGAACAAGGAAACCCCCATGACAAACACCGCCAAGATATCCGTCCTTCCACGGACGCCCGCCGCCCAGGGCGACTGGGATGATCTGGTCCAGGAAGATCGGGTGCATCGTCGCCTCTATACCGACGAAGCCATCTTCTCCCGCGAGATGAACAACATCTTCGCGGCCACTTGGGTCTATCTGGCCCACGAGAGCGAAATCCCCGAGCCCAACGATTTCAAGCAAGCCTGGATCGGTGTGCGCGAGGTCATCGTCGCGCGTGATGAAGAGGGCGTCATCCGCGTCTTTTCCAACCGCTGCTCGCACCGCGGCGCGAGCGTCTGCCGTGAACATCGGGGTAACGCCGCCGGCTTCACCTGCCCCTACCACGGCTGGCGTTTCGACAACCGAGGCCAGTTGTTCGGCATCCCGGGCAAGAACGCCTACGGTCCGACCTTCAAGTCCCGCGACATGCACCTGGCGCGGCCGGCGCAGGTGGATTCGTACAAGGGGTTCGTGTTTGCTACCCTGAACCCGGACGCACCGTCGCTCGCGGAGCACCTGGGCAATGCGGCGCCCTATCTTGACGCCTGGATCGACCACAACGGCGGACCGGAGAACTTGCGCCTGGCGGGTGCGCAGCGCTTTCGCCTGGCCTGCAACTGGAAGCTGGTGTGGGACAACGCCGGCGACGGCTACCACGTACCGTTCTCGCACCAGTCGCTGCTGGTGATGACCAACGAGCGCTACGGCGGCGGCGACATGGCCTACTTCGCCGATGCCGATCGCTCCAAGATGACCAACAGCGCGCTGGACAACGGCCACACCGTGATCGACCAGCGCCCGGAGATGCACGGCGAATCGGCCTGGCGCCTGCAGCGCCCGCAGCCCGGACGCGAGCCCTACGAGGATCACGTGGCGAGCATCTACGGGGACCAGGCGCAGCAGGTGCTCGACACCACCGTCGGCGCGGGGATGAACCTCAACATCTTTCCCAACCTGGCCTTGATCGGCAACCAGGTGCAGGTGATCCAGCCGCTGGCCGTCGCCTCCACGGGCGTGCACTGGTACGCGACGCAGCGCAAGGACGCCGATCCGGAGGTGAACACCATGCGCTTGCGCACCCAGGAGGATTTCCCGGTGATGGGCGAGATGGACGACGCCGCCAACTTCGAGGAGTGCCAGCGCGGGCTGTGCAACAGCCCCGAGGACGAGTGGGTCGACATGAGCCGGCACCACGAGTCCGGCAAAGACGTGCCGGTCGAGGACGGAATCATCCGCGGACCGGTGACCACCGACCTGCACATGCGCAACTACTACGCGCAGTGGAAGCGCCTGATGCAGGCAGAGCCAACGCTGCGCATGGACAAGGGGAGGCTGGCATGAGCACAGCGACGCAGCAACCCGCCGCTGGGCGGCAAGGGTACCGCCATCAACCGCCATCGCTGTATGTGGTCGCATCGTTCTACGACTGGCTGGTGGACGTCTCCGCCGACCTGGCCCGGGCGGTGGTGCGCGAGCCCGGCACCGTCGATGCGGCGCGTGAGCGCGACATCGTCCGAATGCTGACCGTGGAGGCGAGGCTGCTGGACCAGGGGGCGCTCACGCAGGACGCTTACGTCCAGTGGCTGGCACTGTTCGCCGAAGAATGCGCCTACTGGATTCCTGCTGTCTCGCCCGCTCCGGACCCGAGATGCAGCGTCACGCTGGAATTCCACGACAGGCGCCGCCTCCTGGACCGGGTGACGCGGCTGGGAACGGGGCTGGCCTTCTCGCAGTTCCCGACCTCTCGTACCGCTCGCCAGTTCAGCGGACTCGAGGTGTGGGCGAGCCCAGGGCGCTCGGACGAATGGCGTGCGCGCTACAGCTTCACGCTGGTCGAGTCGCGCGAGGGCCACGGTCGCGTGCTGGCGGGCTGGAATGGTTTCGTTCTGCGCGAGACGGAAGCTGGCCTGAGCATCGTGCTCAAGCAGGTCAATCTGATCGACAGCGACCGCCCCCAGGGCAACAACTCGTTCTTCCTCTGAAGGCGGCGTCAATGGCGAAGCGGGCGCAATCCCTCACCATCACCGACGTCACGGCCCAGGGGAGCGACGCCATCCTGCTCAGCCTGCGCGTGGACGATGAGCAGCAGCCGAAGTTCACGTTCCAGCCGGGCCAGTACCTGACGCTGGCGGTCGAAGTGCAGGGCGACGAGCACTGGCGCTGCTACTCGATCACCAGCGAGCCCGTGACAGGGCAGCCGATCAGCGTGCTGGTGCGCCGCGTTGCCGGCGGCCGCGTCTCGAACTGGCTGTGCGACAACGCCCGGCCGGGCCTGCAGTTGCAGGTTCTTCCCCCCGCCGGGCACTTCACCCTGGCGCGGCCCGGGCAGCCGGTGCTGCTGTACGCCGGCGGCAGCGGCATCGCACCGGTGTTCGCGCTGGCTCGCGAGGCGCTGGCGCGCGGTGCGGCGCGCGTGCGGCTCTTCTACGCCAACCGCGACCGGGCCACGGCCATGCTGTTGGCCGAGTTGCAGGCGTTGCAGGATGCCGCTGCGGGGCGCCTGGAGATCGTCCACTGGTATGACGCCGAGCAGGGCCTTCCTGCGCAGGCCGTTCTGGTGGCGCAGGCGCAGGGGCTGGACCAGGCCGACGCCTACATGTGCGGTCCGGAACCCTTCATGCACGCCGTGGGCGCCAGTCTCCAGGTCGCCGGGTTCGATGCCCAGCGTGTGCACCGGGAGGACTTCGGCGCCGCCGTGGAAGGTGCGAGCGAGGAAGCCGCAGGTGATGGCCCCGAGGCGCTGCTCACGGTCCTGATGAAAGGCCAGACCCACGCCGTGCCGGTGCGTGCCGGCGAACTTCTGCTGTCCGCCATGCTGCGCGCCGGACTGCCTGCGCCGCACGCCTGCCGCGTCGGCGAATGCGCCTCGTGCATGTGCCGCCTGCAGGCCGGCGAGGTGCAGCGCTTGGACAGTTCGGTGCTCGACGAGGACGACGTGGCCGCGGGCTGGTTGCTCGCTTGCCGCACCCGTGCCGCCAGCCCTGCGCTGCAGGTGCGATTTTCATGACGCTGGATGCTTGCAGGCAGCCACGAGCCACCCAAGGAGCACCATTCATAACCCGAGATGGTCCGACCACTCCCCAATGGGATTTGATCCGAGCATTCCTGGCGCTGGAACGGCATGGCAGCTACGAAGTGGCTGCGGAGCTGGAAGGCATCGACGACTCGACGCTGCGCCGCCGTATCCGGCTGCTCGAGCAACACTTCGGCCGCGCTCTGTTCGTGCGCGCAGAGGGCGGCTGGAGAGCCTCTGCCGACCTGAATGCGCTGATTTCCGCCGCGCAGCGCATGGAGGAGGCTGCCCGCAGCTTCTGCCAGGACCACCACGCAGGCGCCGGTGTCATCCGAATCAGCGTGATGGACGTCTTTGCGCAGCGTTTCGCCCCGGTGTTTGCCGCGCTCAGCGAGAAGTACCCGAAGCTGGTGTTCACCATCACCACCGAGGCGCATTTCGTCAATCTGGAACAGGACCAAGTGGACATCGCCGTGCGCTTGGCCAGACCGGAGCGCAACAGCAACGCCCTGCGCGTGCGCAAGCTCGGCGATGTTGCCGTCGGCGCCTATGCCAGCGATGCTTATCTGAAGCGCACTACTGAGCTGGCGCATGAGAAGCACCAACTGCTGGCGATGAACCTGCAGTTCTTCCACCAGGACCACCACTTCATCTATGCCTCCCTGGACTGGTCGCGCTTCGGGCTGTCCGGGCAGGTGCGACTTCAGTCCGACAGCTTCGCGCCGCTGGCGCAGCTGTGCGCACTTGGACAGGGATTGGCGCTGCTGCCGAAGTTTCTCGCGGCAGAGTATCCGCAGCTGGTTGCGCACCCGTCGAATGTCTTTGTCGACACGCAACTTTGGCTGGTCAGCCGCTTCGACATGCATGCGGCATGGCAGCGCGATCTGGCCGACATGCTGCAGGCGGAAATGGCGCGGTGGCCGCAATGAGTGCATCGCCAATGCAAGCGACCGCAGTTCTTGGGCCGAGCAGCGTTTGCGTGGTGCAGACGGGGGAGACCTACGCATGCTCCCCCGGAGAAAGCTTGCTGCGCGGCATGTTGCGCCTGGGCCGCAAGGGCATCCCGGTGGGTTGCGTCAACGGCGGCTGCGGGGTCTGCAAGGTCCGCATCGTCGAGGGACAGATCAAGGCCCTGGGGCCGATCAGCCGTGCACACGTGACGCTCGACGAAGAGAACCAGGGCTACACGCTGGCATGCCGCGTGGCGCCCCAGACGCCGGTGAACCTCGAAGTGGCCGGCAAGTTGAGCAAACCGTTTTCCAAGGGGCGCGCAGAGTCTGCGACTGCCAGCCCTTCGATTCAGCAGCAGTAACCAACCACCAGGAGACACAACATGGGTGTGATGCGCATCGGGCACGCGAGCCTGAAAGTGATGGACATGGACGCCGCCGTCCGGCACTACGAGAACGTGCTGGGCATGAAGACCACCATGAAGGACAAGGCGGGCAACGTCTACCTCAAGTGCTGGGACGAATGGGACAAGTACTCGGTCATCCTGACCCCGTCGGACCAGGCCGGCATGAACCACCTGGCCTACAAGGTCGAGAAGGAAGCCGACCTTGAAGCGCTGCAGCAGAAGATCGAGGCCTGGGGTGTGAAGACCACCATGCTCGACGAAGGCACCTTGCCCTCGACCGGCCGCATGCTGCAGTTCAAACTGCCCAGCGGGCACGAAATGCGCCTGTATGCCAGCAAGGAGTTTGTCGGCACCGACGTGGGCAACATCAATCCCGACCCCTGGCCCGACGGCCTCAAGGGCGCGGGCGCTCACTGGCTGGACCACTGCCTGCTGATGTGCGAGATGAATCCCGAGGCCGGCATCAACACCGTGGCCGACAACACCCGCTTCATGACCGAGGCGCTGGACTTCTTCCTGACCGAGCAGGTGCTGGTCGGACCCGAAGGCAACATGCAGGCGGCGACCTGGATGGCCCGCACCACCACGCCGCACGACATCGCCTTCGTCGGTGGGCCGCGCAGCGGCCTGCACCACATCGCCTTCTTCCTGGACTCGTGGCACGACGTGCTCAAGTCCGCCGACGTCATGGCCAAGAAGAAGGTCAAGATCGACGTGGCCCCTACGCGCCACGGCATCACGCGCGGCGAGACCATTTATTTCTTCGACCCCAGCGGCAACCGCAACGAGACCTTTGCGGGCCTGGGCTACCTGGCGCAGCCCGACCGCCCAGTGACCACCTGGAGCGAGGACAAGATGGGCAGAGGGATCTTCTATCACACGGGTGATCTGGTGCCGTCCTTCACGGACGTCTATACCTGATCGGGCGCGCATCCATGCACAAGGAACACAGCATGAAAAAACACAGGGTCATTGCCGCGCTTGCCCTGGCAGGCGGTCTGGCGGTCAGCAGCGCGCAGGCCGAGGGGCATTACGTACCGGGCGTGGAAGGGCTGCAGGCTGCCAGCGTGCCGCCGCCCGGCTTTTACTACCTGGGCTATCTCCTCAACTACGACATCGACGATTTCCGCG
>NZ_JSYI01000038.1:0-413 GCF_001023515.1 Diaphorobacter sp. J5-51
GTCCCCGTCAAGCGCGTGGTGGACTACAACGTGAAGGTCCGGGTGAAGTCGGACGGCACGGGCGTAGACATCGCGAACGTGAAGATGAGCATGAACCCCTTTGACGAAATCGCCGTGGAAGAGGCGGTGCGGCTCAAAGAAAAAGGCGTGGCCACGGAAGTGATCGCGGTGAGCTGCGGCGTGGCGCAATGCCAGGAAACGCTGCGCACGGCGATGGCCATTGGCGCCGACCGCGGCATCCTGGTGGAAACCGATGCCGAGCTGCAACCCCTGGCCGTGGCCAAGCTGCTCAAGGCCCTGGTGGACAAAGAGCAACCGGGCCTGATCATCCTGGGCAAGCAAGCCATCGACGACGACGCCAACCAGACCGGCCAGATGCTGGCGGCCCTGGCCGACCTGCCCCAGGCCACCTT
>NZ_JSYI01000039.1:0-1576 GCF_001023515.1 Diaphorobacter sp. J5-51
AAGACACTGGGGGCGTGCGGGCCAGCGCGGGTAGAGGTCGGTCAATTCTTTGATGGCACTCGACCGCGATCGCTAACTTGACCCGCTGCCGACCACTCGTACCCAGGATTGCCTGCGGGCGTTGCCCAGACCCAGCCGGGTCAGAGCGCGCCTGACAGCCCACATTAAAGAGAGCCGCCGGGCTTGCCCGGCAGGCCGTTGGTCGGCGGCACCTTGGCTGGTCCGCACGCTTGTGATTGTCATTCAAGCTGCAGGAGAGCCGCAATGGATTTGACCCCGATGCACAAGCGCGTCATTGCGCTGGACGTTCACCAGGCCAAGATCACGGCCTGCGCCGTTGTCGAACATGACGATGGCCGGGTAGAGGTCACCAAGCGAGACTTCGGCGCCTTCAAACGCGACCGCCGCGCCTTGGCGCAGTGGGCGCTGGAGATGGCCCCTGAGGTCGTGGTGATGGAGAGCACAGGGGTGTATTGGAAGAGCCCGTTTGCGGCGCTGGAGGCGGTGGGCCTTATTGCTTGGGTGGTCAACGCGCGGCATGTCAAGGCTGTGCCCGGTCGCAAGACCGACATGGCCGATGCACAGTGGCTGGCCACGCTGGCGCGTGCGGGTTTGCTGCGCGCCTCGTTCATTCCACCGGTGCAGATGCGCCAGCTTCGCCTGGTAGCGCGCCAGCGGCAAAAGCTGGTGGGCATGTGCAGCGCCGAGAAGAACCGGCTGCACAAGGTGCTGGTGGACGCGGGCATTCGCATCAACGTGCTGGTGGCCGACATCCACGGACAGAGCGCGCGTGCCATGGTCAAAGCCCTGATCGAGGGACAGCCCATGCACGAGGTGCTGAACCACAAGGGGCGGCTGCGAGCGAGCAGGCAAGAACTGTGCGAGGCCCTGAGCACCGAGCAGTTCAGCGCAGTGCACCGCTTTGTGGCCCAGGAGATCGTGCAGCACATTGAGCAGATCGAGCAGCGCATCGCCCGCATGGACCAGTACCTGCTGCAGGGCCTGCAACCCTGGCAGCCACAGCTCAGGCTGCTGCAGACCCTGCCGGGCATCGACGAGCAGGGGGCGGCCATGCTGCTGGTGGAGATTGGTGCGGACATGAGCGTGTTTGGCAGTGCAGAGCGCCTGGCCAGTTGGGTGGGCATCTGCCCAGGCAACAACGAGAGCGCGGGCAAGCGCAAAACCGGGCGCATCCGCAAGGGCAACGCCTGGGTCAGAAGGCTGCTGTGCGAGTTCGCCCAGGCTGCAGCACGAACGCGCTGCGCACTCAAGGCCAAGTTCGACGCGCTGACCATCCGAAAGGGCCACAAGAAGTCAGTGGTGGCGCTGGCCCACAAGATGCTGCGCACCATCTACGCCATGCTCAGCAACGCAAGCCACTACCAGGACAAGGAGGTCGATTACGAGGCGCTGAACGTTCAGCGCAACGCGCCGCGCTGGATCAAAATGCTGCGCAAGCACGGCTTCATCGCCACGCCCGCTGCCGCCTGAGACGCGCTTGCCCGCTGACCATTCGGCCTTGGCCAGCCTCAGGCCAGGTGTCGGCACGTCCGGTGGCGGGTGTCTTCCACATTAA
>NZ_JSYI01000040.1:0-665 GCF_001023515.1 Diaphorobacter sp. J5-51
CCACGTTCACGTGGGGCTTGGTACGTTCAAACTTACCTTTTGCCATCTTTTCGACTCCGAAAAAATCTACACCAACACGACAAATATTGATGCACCCCAAACGGAGACGCACCTGAAACTGTGGTGCCCATGGCGGGAATCGGACCCGCGACCTCTCCCTTACCAAGGGAGTGCTCTACCACTGAGCCACATGGGCAACAAGGAGTCAAACTCCTCTTAACCAACCTATCCAAACCGTGGAGCGGGAGACGGGAATCGAACCCGCGTCATTAGCTTGGAAGGCTAGGGTTCTACCATTGAACTACTCCCGCAAGACCGAATTTCGTGCAAGTACGGTCCAACGCCTTCAAACCACAATCTGGTGGAGGGGACTGGATTCGAACCAGTGTAGGCGTAAGCCAACAGATTTACAGTCTGCCCCCTTTAGCCACTCGGGCACCCCTCCGAAGAATTTAGAAGTATACAGCCTTTTTGATCCTTGCGTCGATATCACTATTTTTTGTTTTAGGCGTGGCGGATCTTTATGCAGTCGGTGGCATCAGTTTGGCGAGCTAGCCGTTGAGTTCCAAGAGGTTGCTCAGGGGCGGCTGTTGGTTGAGTGGGCTGCTGCCTGTTCCCTTGAATCGCCCCGGGTTTTCTAGACACCTCTGAGCCTCAAACCTGAG
>NZ_JSYI01000041.1:0-11456 GCF_001023515.1 Diaphorobacter sp. J5-51
GCTTTTCGTACCGTCACTTATTGCACTGAAAACGAGGAGACCCCTATTCGCAGGTGTGTTCCTGGCCGTCGGCCTTGCAACCGCATACCGCCTTCGGCGAGTGCGTATGGAGATGGCGCAATGAGTATTCTTCGTGATGTTGCCAAGGAACTACTCGGAATGTTCCTCGCGGACGCGCGACTCACTACGGCAACGCTAGTGCTTGTCGCACTCGTGTCTGCTCTTGTCCTCGCCGTGAAAATTGAGCCGCTTTGGGGAGGATTTCTGCTCTTCTTGGGCTGTCTAGCAATCCTTGTCAGTGCAGCCTTTCGCGAGGCAAAACAACGCGGTTTTCGATGACTCCCGCAGACGAAAATTAGTCAACGCTTGATCTATCAGATAGGCGCGATTGCTATACTGTATGCGTGGAGATGGCATACCTCCACCCCAGAAGTAGAGCTGGGAAAACCGCACTTTCAAAGTGCTGATGATGCCTACAGGTCCTGATCGAGGACGCTGTGGGCTGTCGTCCACCGCGCTCGCCGATCTGTTTGTACCCCACTCCCAGGTCGCGTAGATGCGTATAGAAGAATTTCTCTCCGCACATCGAACCGGAGCCCAACCCTCCGGTGTTTGGCTTGTGCGCGCTGGTGCGAGGATGCACTCGGTCAGGCCAGCGTGGTCGCCATACGTGATCAAGTCTTGGTTTCGCGCCATGACCGGCTGGAGACAGAATAAATCCGACTCCCACCCCTGCAGCGCCATGCGGCGCGTCAACATGCTATGGGAATAGAAAGCAGCTATGGAAACTCCACTCGCTGATACTCACCCCAAGAGCGTCCAGGCCAATCAGAGCCAAGCACGAGAGATTGCGTTCCAGAGCATCCTGGGCGAAGGCCCAAGCATCCACATTGCGCAGCAACCCGAGTGTTTTCACGACCTCGGGCTGGATCAGGTGGTGCAAGCCGTCGTGGTGCCCTGGAAGGAGTATGACCTCGCAGGGTTCTTCCATGCCAATCTCATGTCGGAGGATGCGATCGTCTTCCGGCAGGAAGTGATGCGCGACCTTGAACAATCGGACATCATGGCTGCCGTGCGCGGGTTCACCGAGCGGTTGCGCGTGATGCGCCAGCAATTGCCGCTGGCGACCAAGGCCTACGACCAGCACGAACGCAACCGCTGGCATCTGAATGCGGTGCAACGCTATGGAGAGGCCATCGTTGAACTCGATCGAGCACTGGCTCCGCTGGCACTCAATTCCCGAGGCTTGCAGCGCTGGCGCGAGTTCGTGCGGGCGTATGTCGAGTCCGCGCCCTTCAAGCGCCTCATGGAGCAGGCAGCGCAGTTGGTGCGGGACTTGGCGAGCATCACTTATGCGGTGACGATCTACGGCCCCAACGTCTCGGTTCGCAACTGTGCGGATGAGCCGGACTACACCGTGGAGATCGAGCGCACCTTCGCCAAATTCCGTCGCGGCGCAGTGAAGGACTACCGTATCCAACTGCCGGTCAAGGAGGGCCTCAACCACATCGAGGCGCAGGTACTCGACTGCGTCGCGCAACTGAACCCGCAGGTGTTCGGCGCGCTATCGGCGTTCCGGGCCGAGCATGATGTATTCATGGAGCCCCTGGTCGAGCGCATTGACCGCGAGATCCACTTCTACATCGGCTGGCTGGACTTCATCTCCCCGTTCCGCAAAGCAGGCATGGCGTTCTGCCATCCCTCCGTGTCGAATGCCACGAAGGACATCCAAGTATATGGCGCATTCGACCTGGCGCTAGGGCTGCGCTTGTTGAACCAGGAAAAAGCGATCGTCTGCAACGGCTTCGAGTTGCATGGCGCCGAGCGGATGATCGTCGTCACCGGCCCGAACCAGGGCGGCAAGACGACATTCGCGCGCATGTTCGGCCAGTTGCACTGGCTGGCAAGCCTCGGCTGCCCGGTGCCGGCCACCGGGCCGGCCCGGTTCTTCCTGTTCGATCGTCTGTTCTCGCACTTCGAGCGCGAAGAGGACATCCGTAACCTGCGCGGCAAGCTGCACGACGACCTGGTGCGCATGCATCGCATTCTGGAGCAGGCAACACAGAACTCCGTCGTGGTGATCAACGAGATTTTCTCCTCCACGACCTTGCAGGACGCACTGTTCCTCGGCCGTGAAATGCTGGAACGCCTGTCCCGGCTCGACGCCATCGCCGTATGCGTGACGTTCCTGGATGAGCTGACACGGTTTTCCCCCAAGGTGGTCAGCATGGTGGCGGCGCTCGATCCAACGGACCCGGCGGCGCGCAGCTTCAAGCTTGAGCGGCGGGCGGCCGATGGCCTGGCGCATGCGCTGGCGATTGCCGAGAAATACCACGTCACCGGCACCTGGTTGAAGGAGCGGATCGCGCCATGAAAGCCTTGCTGATGCACCCTGACCGGGACTTCGACGGCGAGCAGCCCGTTCCCGCGCATGCCCAGACCCTGGCCCAGGACCTCGAACTGTCCACGCTCTGGGACGCGATGGCGGGAGGAGACGCCTTCCTGCGCGACGTGGCGCGCAAGGCCATCTTGCTTTCAACCAACAACGACGCTGAGACCGTGCAGCATCGGCAGCAGGTGCTGGCGGATGCCATAGCGCATCCGCAGGAAGTGCGCGAACTCTACGCCCTTGCGGTTGAGGCGATCGAGGGTCGCAAGAAATACTGGTTCGGCGTGTTCATGAATTACCCCAGTGGCGTCTTACGCAGCGCCATCGGCCTGATGCAGTTTTTTACCGAGATGCTGCAAAAGCTGCGCGTATTTGCCGAACACAAGGGGAGAGACTTCAGCTCGCCGGGGTTCAGCGCGCTCTTCGAGATGCTGCGCACGGAGTTCGATGACAGCTACCTGGCCACGGTGCGCCAGCATCTGAAGACCCTGAAATTCGATGGCGGCGTGCTGATCAGCGCCTCGCTTGGGCACGGTGGAGAAGGCGTGGGCCATGTGCTGCGATTGCCCCCGGAGAAGCCGTCCTTGTGGGAGCGGCTGTTGCACCGGGGACCTGCGCAGTACGGCTTTCGGCTGCACGAGCGCGACGAGGCGGGCGCGCGGATGCTCGGCGAAATCGAGGATTGCGGTGTCAACCTCGTGGCCAATGCGCTGGGGCAGTCTTGCGACCATGTCCTGGGGTTCTTCCAGATGTTGCGCACGGAGCTGGCGTTCTATGTGGCCTGCCTCAATCTGCACGAGCAGTTAGGCCAAGCCCAGGCACCCTGGTGCATGCCTGCAATGGCGGATACAGGCGCGCTGCAATTGGCTTGCAACGATTTGAGGGACGCATGCCTGGCGCTCAAAATGGGGTCCGGCGTCGTGGGCAACACGGTGCAGGCCCAGGGCAAAGGGTTGATCGTCATCACGGGGGCCAACCAGGGCGGCAAGTCCAGTTTCCTGCGCGCTTGCGGCGTGGCGCAACTGATGATGCAGACCGGCATGTTTGTCTGCGCCCAAGCCTACGCGGGCGAACGCTGCAACGGCGTTTTCACGCACTACAAGCGCGAGGAGGATGCCTCGTTCAAGAGCGGAAAGCTCGATGAAGAGCTGTCCAGGTTGAACGATATTGCCGACGCCATCCAACCAGGATGCCTGTTCCTGTCCAACGAATCCTTTGCTTCAACCAACGAGCGGGAAGGCTCCGAAATCGCCTGGCAGACGGTGGAAGCGTTGCGCGATCGGCGGATCAGGGTGATGGCCGTCACGCACCTGTTCGACTTCGCGCACCGGCTCGCGGCGGACAACCGGGCCGATGCCTTGTTCCTGCGTGCGCAGCGGCGCGAGGACGGCTCCCGATCGTTCAAGCTGGAAGTGGGGGAGCCCTTGTCCACTAGCTTCGGCGAAGATCTATATGCACAGGTGTTTGGTGCCAATGCAGACCAGGCGAACGTGAAAGAAAAGCCCACAGGCGCAAGCGTAGCGCACGATGACAAAAGGCCGGTAACCGGAGCGCAGACGTGATATCGATCGATGCAAAACATCAAAGCTCTCCGGGAGGATATGTCATGCCCTTGGATTCACCATCGGCCTTTAATCTCGTACCGTCCATCGAGACACGCTTGAAATCCGCCGTCCACCTTGCGCGCAACTATATTCTGGAGCGGGCATCGCCAGGCGGCGGGTTTTGTTTCTACCGTGGCTATCACCTAGAGGAGCCGAATCTCTCCGATACCTGGCACAGTACGCGCGCGTGGACGCTGCTGACCAATGCACTGCTACCGGAGCGAGCAAAGCATATCGATTTCGTCCTTTCTCAAGGCATCGGATCGCAGCCTTTCGCGCTGTACCACAGGGTGCGCAGCTTGCAAGAGCTGCAAGCGGAGGACCCCGATGCTCCACGGGTACGCGAAGCCGTGGCGTCTTTACCACTGACGCTGCCACACGCGAGTGCTCCAACACTTCAAGCATCGCTGCATGCCTTGTTCTACAGCCTTTGGCTGAGGCAGCACTTTGGTCTTCCGATGGCCGGAGGGCATTCTTTGGGGCAGGAGTTGCAAGCTATGGAGAACGTCGAGGGCGGCTTTGGTCGCCCTTCCAACCTGCACGACACGGTCGAGGCGCTACGGGTGCTGGAAGTGTGCGGCTGCGGCGTGGAAGAGAAAACAGCGAACTTTGTAAGGCGCGTAGCGGTTGCCGGGTTTGGCTTCCGGCTAACGGAAACCTCCCTTTCGCCGTGCTTGGAAACCACATGCGCAGGAATAGCCTGCAGCATCAGCCTCGGTATTCCCATTGACTATGCACTCGACGCTATTGACTTCATCCTGGCGTGCCAGACTGGGCATGGAGGGTTTGCATTCCGCCCCGGCGGCCTACCTGATTTGGCGTGGACGCATCTAGCATTGGAAACGATCTACGACTGGTTAAACGCCCAAGCCGCTCCATGATGACATGACCATGCATTCTCATTCACCTGTTTCAGGCTCTAGCTCTATAAAGAATGGCTGGCGCCAACGTGGATTCAATCTGCTTTACCACCACAATACGCCAACAGCGCGAACGATTGATTTGAGCTTGGTCTGCCTCATAATCATCAGCGTGGTCGTGGTCATCTTGGATAGCGTGCAGAGCATCCATCGCACCTGGGCAGTAAGCTTTCGCCTTATCGAATGGGGCATTACGATAGCCTTCACGATTGAATATCTAATGCGCTTGGCCGTAGCCCCTAAACCCTGGCGCTATGCCTTCAGTTTCTGGGGAATTATCGATATCGCTGCGGTTCTTCCGACCTATTTATCCTTGTTCATCCCGGGTGCGCAAAGCCTGCTGGTGGTAAGGGCGTTACGCGTACCCCGCGTACTGCGCATCCTCAAGATGACGCGCTATGTCGATGAAAGCGGTGTCTTGCTACAGGCGCTCATGCGTAGCCGCCGCAAGATCGCGCTATTCCTGTTCATGGTGCTCACCTTTGCCATTGTCGCCGGCACGCTGTTGTATGTAGTGGAGGGGCCTAAGTATGGCTTCATAAATATCCCCACCAGTATGTACTGGGCGGTGGCTACGATGGCTACAGTTGGCTTTGGCGACATCGTGCCGCACACGATGCTTGGACGGCTTGTCACTTCAGCGTTGATACTGATTGGCTACAGCATCATCGCCATCCCGACGGGGGTATATACCGCTGAACTTACTCGTGGGATGCACCAAACCGACACCAAACATAGCGTCCCCGATAGCCGCATCTGCCAAAGCTGCGGACACATCGGCCACCCATTAGACGCGCGCTACTGTAGTCAATGCGGCCACAAACTGGGCGAGACAGGCAACTAGAAACCGCGCCGTAGTTCAGGTATAGTCCTCATAGGAGATGGCGTTCCTCCTCATAACCGCCACGCGTTCGCGTGGCTGATGACGCCTACAGACTTCTGACTACCGTCAGAGCTGTAGGCGTTCGCGCTCACATCCTCTGCCGTTGGTCAGCCCGATTGTTTCGAGCCTTACGACCAATGCACAGACTACCTTCTCTCGCACAGTTCGAGCCTCAACCCCCTCTCGGCGGATTGCTCGCATGCCTGCGTGCCGCAGCACTATGCGCTAGCCGCGTGCCCATCCCTGATCGCTCAGGGTCTAAGCCAACTTCTATCTCCTTTATGCGCCCATGCAGCCGCTCAACCAAGCGGGCCGGGTCGTCCACGCCAAGCGCTCGGTGTATCTGCCATCCCCGCTTATACCCATCGCTGAACGAGCATTATTCATCCTCATGGCTCAGTGCAGCTCTGGGTACGGATGAGTTGTCTCCCGCATCGAAGGAAACCGCTTAATGAGCACCAAAGACAAGCATCCCCTCGTAGCCCTTCGGCTGTACTTTCCGACCGGCACCACGGCCAAGGCAACACGCTTCTGGCATCACCTCAGCGCCCCCGCACTAGCGCACCATCTTCTGAAAGTTGCGCGAAAGGCCAACATCTTGCAAGCCATGCTGCACCATGTCGTTTCGGGCTATTTGCCAGGCGAAAAGCTATCGCATAGCCACCCTGAACTAACCGACATGCGGCATCCGCAATGCTTGGAACTGCTGGATACAGAGCAACACCTACTCGATTTCATGCAAGAGCATGCAGAGGAATTGAAGAAAGTACATGCGGTGATGTTTAAGTGCGAAATTCCGCTTGAGCACCAACACCACGCATCCACACATAGAGGCAGTAAAGGAAAGCTTCGATGAACGGGCTCTATGCCGTAATCGCAATCAGCGCGGGATCTGTCATCGGTGGCCTTACCCGCTACGGACTGAGCTTGGGGATGAACGCAATCTTCCCACCCATCCCGATGGGTACATTGGTGTGCAATCTGATCGCCGGGTATATCGTCGGCGTAGCCATAGCATTCTTTGCAGCATCACCCAACCTAGCCCCTCACTGGCGCCTTTTCATCATTACGGGCCTTGCCGGTGGCATTTCCACGTTCTCCACGTTCTCCGCCGAACTTTTGGCTCTATTGCGTGCAGGCAGCTTGAGCTTGGCTGCTGGAATGTTGGTCTTGCATTTGGGCGGTTCGCTCATTATGACCGCCTTGGGAATGACTACAGTTTCACTAACAAACCATTCGTGAACGGAGATTGCCATGCAAGGCTATCAACTGACGTTTTTCACCGGACAAGACAAGCACGTCGGCTCCAAACCCATAGGCCAATGGCTGCTGGAGTTCGCCCAGAAGCATGGGGCAATCGGAGGCACTCTTGTGGGCGCAGGCGAAGGGTTCGATCACCACGGCCGCTTCCATTCTGCCCATTTTTTTGAGTTGGCCGACCAGCCCTTGGCCGTTACCGTTTCCGTAGCCGAGGCCAACTATCAGCCACTAATGGATGCCTTGGCTCAGGAAGATATCAATCTGGCCTACGTCATGGTGCCTGTCGAATTTGGCCGAGTAGGCAAACAGGCTGTCTGACCAAGATTTACCTAAAGGGGTTCTATGACAACAAAACTCATCCTGACCCGGCACGGCCATGTGGACTGGATCGCGCCCGAGCGGTTTCGGGGCCGTGCCGACCTAGCGCTATCCAATCTTGGTGAACGGCAGGCCAAGATGCTTAGCGAGCGCATCGCTAGCAGTTGGAAGCCGGACATGATCTACACAAGCCCGCTGTCGCGCTGCGTGCATACCGGCGCGGCGATCTCTCAGGCCACGGGCGCTAGGGCGGAGCCGCTTGCCGACCTCATGGACACGGACTACGGCCAGTGGCAGGGACTCACACACGAGGAAGTGCGCTCTCGCTGGCCGTCCGAGTTCCATGACTGGTTTCACACACCCGAGCTGGCTGCGATTCCCAACGGGGAGACTCTGGCGGCCGTTTTAGTGCGCAGCGTTCATGTTCTCCAGTTTGTACTCAAGAAGCACGCAGACCAGACCATCGTACTGGTAGGGCATGACAGCACGAACCGAGTGATCCTAATGCATGCCCTCGGCCTGTCACTGTCGCGCTATTGGCGCATCAAGCAAGAGCCATGCTGCATCAACGAGATCGCCATTGACGATGGGGTTTTCACGATCCACCGGATCAATGAGACACATCACCTAGTGGGGGCGTGAACCTCTACGTCCTCTAGCGCAGTCAAGTGCAATGTGCATTGGGTTGTGTCTGTGTCATTCAAGGCTGGAGGAATGAAAGCGCAGGGCCTCGAACGAATGCCGGTGGCAACGCCGGTCAGTCCATAGGGAACGAACGCATGGAAAAAGAAGAACAGATGGATGCAGGTCTCACTGAAGAACAGGTTCATGCCGCCCGAGAAGAGTATGGCTACAACGAAATCGCGACGAAACGTCCGAGCTTGGTTCGTAGCATTCTTGGCCGCTTGTGGGGACCTATTCCCTGGCTCCTAGAGTTTGCACTGGCAATGGAGCTGGTCATTGGCAAGGTTCGCGAACCGGTCATGATCGCCTTGTGGCTGGTGTTCAGCGCCGTCGTAGGTGCCGTGCAGGAGCGGCGCTCGCAGCGCGTGCTGGATCTGCTGCGCAGCCGCCTGAGCGTCAACGCCAGCGCACGCCGAAACGGCGAGTGGCGCACCATCCCCGCACGGGAATTGGTGCCAGGGGACCTGATCCACCTCGGGCCCGGCGATCTGGTGGCCGCCGACGCCAGTGTCTCGAATGGAGCAGTAGAGGTCGATCAAGCGGCCTTGACGGGTGAGTCCGCTACCGTAACCCGCACCACAGGCGAAACTCTTTATTCAGCCTCAACCGTCAAAAGCGGCCAGGCCACCGCTCGGGTTACCGCGACCGGCACCGCCAGCTTCTTCGGACGCACAGCCGAGTTGGTGCAGTCGAAGACCGCCGGTGGGCACCTGGATCGGCTGCTGTATGCGGTCGTGCGCCATCTGGTTGCAATCGACGCAGTGCTAGCCGTGGCGCTGCTGGCCTTTGCGCTGTGGCGCGGAATCGACTTGCTCACGCTCGTTCCGTTCTTGCTGGTGCTGATCATCGCCACCGTCCCAGTGACGATGCCAGCCGCGTTCACCGTGGCCAACGCCGTTGAGGCACGGCTGCTGGCACGGCGCGGCGTACTCGTCACTGGCCTGTCCGCCGTTCAAGAAGCGGCGACGATGGATGTGCTGTGCATCGACAAGACCGGCACGCTGACCCAAAACCGGCAGGTCGTGACAGCAGTCATCCCTTTGCCCGAGCAAAGCGGACAGAACGAGGCCGATGTGCTGGCGCTGGCCGCCGCCACATGCAACCAAGCCTCGCAAGGGTCCGTCGAAAAGGCCATCTGGGAAGCCGCGCGCCAACAGCAGGCAGCTCCACTGGAATGTCTGCAGGCCACACCCTTTGAACCTGCCACCAAACATTCGGAAGCCTTGGTTCGGCACGGAGATCAAACCCTTCGTGTGGTGTTCGGCTCCCCTGCTGTGGTGCAAAACATGGCGGTGGCCTTCAAGGGGTTGACGCAACTGGTTGACGCCTTGGCATCCACCGGCGCACGTGTCATGGCGGTTGCGGCAGGCACATCCGACACGCTCACCATTCGCGGGCTGATCGCGATGGCTGACACGCTGCGCGATGACGCTCCAGCACTGGTGAAATCACTGCGTGCGCTCGGGGTGCGCGTTTTGATGGTCAGCGGCGACATGGAAGCGACGGCACGCACCATTGCACGGAAGGTCGGATTAGGCGAGCGCTTTGCCAGTTCCGTCCCGGACGCGGGCGATCCGCTCGACTACGACGGATTCGCACACTGTTTCCCGCAAGACAAGTTCCGCCTCATCCAGTCACTCCAACGCACCGGCCACGTCGTGGGTATGACGGGCGATGGCGTCAACGACGCACCGGCTCTCAAGCAAGCGGAAGTGGGCATCGCCGTGAGCGATGCCACCGATGTGGCCAAGGCGTGCGCGCAGGTGGTTCTGACGCATCCGGGCCTGCAGGACCTGGTGGCCGTCATCGAAAGCGGCCGGCGCGTCTATCGACGGATGCTCACGTGGACGATCACAAAGATCGCCAGGACGATCGAACTGGCGGCCCTGCTCGCCATCGGCTACATCGCGACGGGCTTCTTTGCGACGTCCTTGCCACTGATAGCGCTGCTGGTGGTGCTGAACGATGTCGTCACGATTACGCTCGCGACGGATCGTGCGTGGGTTTCGCCCGAGCCGGAGAAATGGAGCATCAGGCAAATTGGGCGCCTGGCGGCTATTTTTGCTATCGGCTGGGTTGTACTGGGTTTTGTGCTGCTATGGGTTACCAAGGATGTGCTGGCACTACCAGTCCCGGAAATCCAGATGGCGATCTTCGTCTTCCTGATCTATTCGGCGCAAACAACCATTTACCTCACGCGTGTGCGTGACCGCTGCTGGTCTTTCCGTCCCAGCCTTTATGTTGCACTTGCGACGGGGGGAAATGCAGTGATTGCCACCGTGGTCGCTGCGTTCGGCCTGATCGGCGCTGCACTTTCGCCAGCCGTCATTGCCGGCATCTTCGTTGCCGTATGTGCCACAACATTGCTTTTCGATGAAATCAAAGTCCGGTATCTGAATGGAATGAATGGATAACAGCACCCAAATTCCTCCCTGGCGAGCCTGGTCGCCGGCAGGTGCGGTCGATTCACTGGACTTTTGGGTCGCAGATTGAAAGAAACCACGCAACCCAACGCCGGCTGGTGCAGCATGGATTGGCGTCAACTGGCCATCCAGCCTCAAAGGATTTCGGAGGGTGTTCGACTCCCGGCATCGAACACCCTCTTGGATTTTGGTGCTAGCGTTTCATCGAAGCCATAAATAATCGGTGTGCCATTGGCTATTTCCACCTGAGAAAGTTTATCGTCATCGAGCTTCTCTACGAGACCAATCAACGCCCTCAAAGCGTTACCATGACCGACCAGCAGCACGCTGCGCCCTTGGCACAGAAGCGGTACTAGCTCTTCAACCCATACTTCACGCACCCGCTCCATGGTCTGCCGTAGGGACTCCCCCTGAAAAGCACGACCGACTGGGCATCCACGATAGCGCTCATCAAGAGCCACTAAGCTCTTCACACGATCGCCAACAGGTGGTGGCACGATATCAATGGAGCGTCGCCACTGCATAACTCGGGCTGCTCCAAATTCACACTCAGCGTCTCGCCGACTCAGCCCAGTGAGGCCGCCATAGTGGCGCTCATTGAGGCGCCAATCCAGCTTCTGGGGAATCCAGAACCGTTCCATTTCATCAAGTGCTATCCACAACGAGTACACACAGCGCTTTAGCACTGAGGCAAACGCGATATCCACCTCTATACCAGCCTCGCGCATCGCGCATGCAGCTTCACGCATCTGCGTGCGCCCGAGGCTAGTCAGATCCACATCCACCCAGCCGGTAAAGCGTTGTTCGCGATTCCACTCGGATTCGCCGTGGCGCAGCAGTATCAGATAGCCCGTCATATGTTGAACCGTGAAGCACTGCCGCGGCCCACGAAAAGCGTGTTGAAGGTAAGGATGATCAAGGCCATGGCATGCTTGTATGGATGCCTCCCGGCAATGAGTAGTAACCCGCATCGCT
>NZ_JSYI01000042.1:0-5736 GCF_001023515.1 Diaphorobacter sp. J5-51
CCGCCATCAGCATGGAATCGTGTCCGCCATCGCGTGGAATACGCAATCACGGTTTAGTGTTCGATGAAGTGGTTTATGCGAATGCAGCTCAGGCCGAGCATGCCCTGGCGTTCAACGGCTTCACGCCGCTCAGTGAACAACCGGGATTTCGGACGGTGGCCGGATCGCCCCAGTTTCCCCTCCGACGGGGGAACCGGTTCGAACGACCGGTCTACTCGTCCGGTGAGTATTGGCAACAGCCGCCGGGTCTTGATCGGGTGACTCAGCGTCGCACAATGACACCCGCAGGTCTAGAGCGCTTTGTGGAGGCCCAGGCGACGGTCATCGACACCGCGATGGAGGAACTTCGGGCCGGTCGCAAGGAAACGCACTGGATGTGGTTTGTGTTTCCGCAGCTTTACGGGCTAGGTCGCTCTAGGAAAGCCCAGAAGTACGGCATCGTGGACTTGCACGAGGCACGGCTGTACCTGGAGCATCCTCTGCTGGGTCACCGGCTGCACGAGTGCTTCCGTCTGGTCCTGCAGCACCCGGACCGTCGGGCGGACGATATTTTCGGGACGGTGGACGCGATGAAGTTTCGCTCTTGCGCGACGCTCTTCGATAGAGCATCGGCCACCCCGAACTCGGTGTTTCATTCGGCTCTGAAACATTTCTACGGCGGCAAGGCGGATCTTGAAACGGTGAGGCTGCTCTGAGATGGACCGTACCGAGCGCTTCTACAAAATCGATGCCCTGCTACAAGGCGGGCGGGCGGTGCCCATCGGCACGATGCTGGAAATGTTGGCGGTCTCCCGGGCCACGTTCAAGCGCGATATCGAGTACATGCGCGACCGGCTGAACTACCCCATCGTCTGGGACCGGGAAACACGAGGTTATCGGTACGAGCAGGACGGAGAAGCAGAAATCCAGAACCTGCCGGGCCTATGGTTCAACGCCCAGGAAGCCTACGCACTCTTGATGATGCAGGCGATGCTGTCCGACCTGCAGCCCACGCTGCTCAAGGCGCAGATTGAACCTCTGAAAGCACGGCTGCGGGCCCTGATTGAATCCGGCCAGCACGCGGCCAACGACGTGGAGAAGCGCTTCCGCCTGCTGGCCACCGGTCACCGTGCGGTGGCGGCTCAGCACTTCGAAGTGGTTGCCACCGCCCTCCTCACCCGCCGCCAGTTGGCGCTGCGGTATTACGTGCGGGCCCGCGACGAGCGCAGCGAGCGGGTGGTCTCTCCCCAGGTCTTGGTGCATTACCGGGGCAACTGGTACCTGGTCGCCTGGTGTCACATGCGAGTCGGCTTGCGCTCGTTTGCGCTGGACTCGATGGAAGAAGTGCACCTACTGGATGTCAAGAGCCAAGAGGTTGATGAGCGAACTCTCGAAGAGTTCGTGGGCCAGGGGTGCGGAATATTTTCTGGGAGAAAGGTGCAGTGGGCGCGGCTGCGGTTCTCGGCCGAGCGGGCGCGCTGGGTGTCCCGGGAGATGTGGCATCCCAAGCAGGAAATCACATGGCTGGCCGATGGGCGCATGGAGATGCGGCTGCCTTACACGGATTTGCGGGAGTTGACGCTGGACGTGCTGCGCCATGGAGCGCATGTGGAGGCGCTGGAGCCCAAGGAATTGAGAACCGCCCTCAAGGCGGAACTGGCCCAGGCCATTCGGGCCTATGCATGAATGCATCACAAACTCAAAGCAGGCGCTTCGAGAAACGACAGGCACCCCTTCTTTCTGCCGGCAATCACAAAGGAATGTGAACCCATGACCTCCAACCATCTGGCTCTGCTGGGCGACTCCATATTCGACAACGCCAGCTACGTCGCGCCCTCCGAATCTGTCATAGAGCACCTTCGTCGTACGCTGAAATCCCCACACGCCTGTACACTGCTGGCCGTCGACGGCGATGTGACGCGGCAGGTGCATGCCCAGTTGCAGCGGCTGCCTCCGAGTACAACCCATCTGGTGCTGAGCGTCGGTGGTAACGATGCCCTGTCATGGCTGCCCACCCTAGACCACCCGGTAAGTTCGGTGATGGAAGCCCTAGCGCACCTAAACCACATCCAGACTGACTTCACGAGTCACTACGATTACCTTATGGATCGAGTGTCCGAGCGCCGACTGCCTACCCTAGTCTGTACGATATACGACGCCGTGCCGGGACTGACCCCGGCCCTTGAGACCGCGCTGTCGGTTTTCAATGATGTGGTGACTCGTAGCGCCATGCAACACCGCTTTGACATCCTCGACCTGCGCACGCTTCTGACCGAGGCGGCGGATTTTTCCGAGGTGTCACCAATCGAGCCATCTGGGCAGGCGAGCCAAAAACTTGCACGCGCCATCGCCGACTGGAGCGTGGCGGTTTGACACGGACGACAACGCCTTTCAGTTGCACCCACTGGCAGCTCTCTGTGACAAGTTTGGGCTGGTCACTTCGGATAAAGGTCGTCGCGGTCCGGTCGAGACGACCTGTATGTCGGCACAACTGGACGATCGTCCTCGACCTCCTTGGCCGGGACAATTCGCCCCAGTGTGAAAGCGTCCTGCGCTAAGCCGCAGGCGACAGAGATCCGTTGATATTCGTGCACCCCTCCAGTGAAACCGTCCAAATTCTTGTGCGGTGGAAGCGGCATCAGATGCAGACCTTGAGTTGACGGCACAGGCATCGTCTTCAGCGCCTCTCGATACAAGTCAAACAGCGCCCCGCCTCCTGTAAAGAATGTGCGGATCCCCGTACGCCAAGCATCAGACAGCCTGTAGCGGCGGCTCTTGGTGATATCGAATACGCTTTTGATCACCCTTTGCAGTTCTGCCCTGAACAGTGCGTCTCGGCTTACGACGTGAGCCTCAGCGACACCGGTAGCTCGAGCGAAGACCGGGGCTGCGTCGATTGGGGCCAGTTCGTCAACTGCGCGAGTAAGGCCATCGGCTTCGACACCCAACAGCCTGTTCTGGATGAGCCCATGCGTGCCCAACGCATGAACTTGAGGAACGAGGAATGGAAACGTGTCCTCTTCGTCGACTTGATGCACATTGAACGTCACGACGTCCAAAGTTCCTCCCCCAACATCCACCAGTGCGTGCAGGCCACGCTGCCGTTGAGGTGACTGCATGTAACCAGCCATCTGGGCCACAAACTCTGGCCTAACTTGATGGTCCACGAGATCAGGTAGAGCCTCGCCTTCTTGCCACAACTCGGATGCGCTACCCGCCAATCGCTGTGGGTTTGTCTCCAGACTTCGCCGCCAGCCCGTAGCCGCCAACGCGTGGTAGGCACGTGCCAACTGAGTGCTTTCCAAGCCATTACTGGGGGCCCCGATGTTGAGCTGCCACCGAAGATGTGCACGTCCAAGTTTGTCCCCGTGATGATGGAACACCCAAGCTCGAACGTATCGCAGCACCAAGGCGATGAAGGTGCTGGCAGCACCGATACTCGACCGGGAGACTGCAGGGTTGATGAACGGTAGCTTCAGATCGTTGCGAATCTCATCTGAGCGTGCGTTCGGGTGTTGCCCAATGAACAGCGAGCCATCTCTCAACTCCGTGTACTCACTGGGTAACAAGTAATTCGGCTCGCACTTGGAAACGCCGTCCCAAGTGACGGGGAAGATCTTGTCTCTGAAGCCAACCGCCGCCTTGGTGTATGAGGTACCAAAGTCGAGTCCGATGACTATATCGACCGCTCCGCTGTGCCCCGCTTCGACACATTGCGTCCAGCCTCCTCGAGCAATCCAGCCCTCAGGCTGCCGAAACAAGTCTTGTCGGGTGGGAGCGCCTTTCGGAAGAGGCCGAAACACCGACGGCACAGGCTGCGGCCGCTTGATTGAACTCTGCGCTGGTTGTTGAGGTTTGGACAGAGGCGCTTTCAAAGACCGCTTTGCTGGAACCACCGGCTGCACTTGGATCGATAGCTGCTTCACCGGAGACGATACGGGCGGCGAAGCTGCCCCCCGAGAGCTCCGCGGGAAAGGCTTGCTCGAGATGTCTTTGCCACCGGTACTCTGCGCAGATCGATGAAGCTGGCCCGTACCGGTTCCGTGCCCTTTGTCATTAGGAGGCAACGGCTTTGACTGTCCGTTTAGACGCGACATTCCATCCGTGTTCGGCAGCTTGAGTGGAGTGCCACCCCTCCGAAGCTCCGGTACACGCGCCACCTGACTGCGCGGGGGGCGAGAGGCCGCCTCTGTCTCTGGGCCCTTCAATTGGCTCTTGATGCGCTTGAGTTCGGAAAACCAGTCCGGCATACGTCAGCCCTCCAATCGCAACAACCCTGCACAAACCAGAACATGATCGGGGATTACGCGTTCGCGTTGGAGCACTTGCTCTCGCTTCAGTCCCATGCGCGCCGCCAATTTGTCGATTCGCCCCTGAGTGGCCTTGGCAAGCGAGTGTCTGCCGAGCTCCTCGTGCCGGTTGCGCGTGGCCTGCAGAACACGAAGTCGATTGGCAAGATGTTGCTCGATCCCGTGAAGCTGGAACATCAAGCGGTCAGAATTCTCGTCCTGCTTGCGTTTGCTGGCACGACCATAGGCTTCTGCCAAATGCACTTCAAGTTGATCAAGTCGCTCAGCGATTTCGTCGAGCTGGACTAGGTTCGCCGCCTCCAACCAGTCTGTACCGTGCAATCGCGCAGCATTCACCAAGCCTTCCGCCAGATCGTCTGCAAGAATCTCCTGACTCCTAAGGTCGCACGCTGCGACTTGAAGCCACTCCTCTTCCTTCACACCCTTGAAGGTCCACTTACGGATGGCAAACATGTAATCGCCTGCCGATACGTCCAAACCAAACTTCGATTGCAGCTTGACAGCAACCACTGGGTAAAAGGCTTCATCTAAGCGTGCCAGCTTTTCGCCGATGAACCGAATCAGTGGATGGAACTGATGAATTGGCTCCCACGCGCGGCCTCCCACCGTCGTGACACTGTTCAAAAACTTGCACGTTCGCGGCAGTCCCGAACCAAGCATGGTCTGACCAATCTGGCCTGTTCGGCGACAGAACTCATCAAGCTCCGCCGCCATACCCATCGGAAGTTGAATGGAGTACAGGTTGATATCGTCCAACTGCGCAAACTGATGACCAGGAGCATGGCGAGACAGAAAATCACGGACATAGATAATCAAGTCGGATTCGGTAACTCGACGTGAAAGCTCCTTGGCTGCCGCGATGCGATCCAACACTAACCCACCATGGGCAATCATCTGTGCGGCGTTTTTCTCCAACTCATCCTGACGGAGTCGCACGTTCTCAAGTGCAAGCCTTGCCCGCTCAATCTCCGCTTCCTCTTCTTCTGGTGTGAGCTTCGACGTCAGCAGCTTGGACTCGAGCCTTTGTATAGTCTCGCCGATCACTGGCTCAGGCTCGCCCAGCGCTTCCTCAAACACCTTCAAGCGCGTCAGGAGCCTGCCCAAGATCCTCTCGTCGATCGTCTCCTGGTAAAACAGGTTCCAGATGTAGATTACTTTGGACTTCTGGCCCAGACGGTCGATACGACCGATGCGCTGTTCAACGCGCATTGGGTTCCAAGGCAGGTCGTAATTCACTAGCAGGCGGCAAAACTGCAGGTCGACACCTTCAGCGGCCACCTCGGTAGACACCAGCACACGCAACTCCGGCCGATCCCTGAACTCGTTGATCAAGTCCTGCTTGGATTCACGCATGTTTCCCCACAACAGCATGGACTTCATGCCTGCCGAAGAGAGCCGCTCGGCGAGCTTGTCAGAAATTTTGTGTGTGAGGCATAGCATGTCGACA